>NZ_NIBG01000004.1 GCF_002270055.1 Anaeromicrobium sediminis
ATGAGAATCTATTACTGCACCAGGTTGATTTTGGGTAGGAGATGTGGATCCAGGTTGAGCTGTTGGTATTGGGGTAGCTGGTAAAAATTCCGTAGAAAAATACATTCCCACTGGAGCATCTAAAACTTGTACTTCGTATTCTGTCACTGCAGTAATATCAACTGGTAAAAATACCGTTGATTGAGGTTGAACTTGTATAGTTTGACTAAAAAATAATACTTTTTGTTCTTGTACTAGGCAATTATCCTTTGTTTTAGTTTCTTTTTTGCCAGGAATAAAAGGAGCCAAGTCATAGAAATATACAGTTGCCGTTTGAGGTCGACTTGTATTATTTAATGCTTTAACTATTACGAAGTTAGGAGTTGGCTGTTGTTTCAGTGAATTATTATCAAATCTAACAGGTTTAATTACAGGCCCTGTAGTATAATTACGTTTCTTTCTTCTGCATGATCTTTTTAAAAGTTCTGCAATTTGTTTTAATTCTGGTTCTGGTTCTAATATAGCAGCCTTAATTTCTTTTAAAATATCCTTTTCATTAGATAGCATTTTTTATCTCATCCTTTTTAATTTTTTGTGTATTGAAAAAACCATACTCATAATGAGGAGTAAATATTAGTAAAATCACTTTCTCCCCTTTGTAGTTTTTTCACTTCAATATATGTACAAATAAATATTTTGTGCCTTTTATGAATAATTAAAAATCCTAATTAAATTTCACAAAATAATATTGTTTGATTATTAAAAAAGAAAAGTATAATATATTAAATAGGAAAACACGTGAGAATATAGGTGTAGAATTTAATAAAGTTCAAACTTTATTTGAAAATATATAGATACTTGGTACGAAGTTTCAAGGTTTATAGACAATATTTGGTTCAATATTTATTTTAAAAATTACACTAGGGGGGGAAGACCTATGAGATTTGTACCAACCTTTTGTTTAAGAGAAGGTATGATAGTAGGTAAAAAGCTGTATGGAAACAATGGACAAATATTAATTTCTGAAAACACAGAAATAAGACAATCCTACATAGATAAAATTAAACTTTTAGGATTTAGTGGAATTTATGTGGAAGATAATATTTCAAAAGATATCCATATTAAGAATGTGATAGATGAAGATTTAAGAATAAAAACAGTTAAAGGCATTAAAGAAATGTTTATAGAGTCAGAAAAAGGCAATAAAATTTCTACACCTAGAATTAATGAAGCCAGGCTAATGGTTGAAAATATTATAGAGAATATATTAGAAAATAAAAATTTGATGGTAAATATGATTGATTTAAAAACCTTTGATGATTATACATTTTACCACTCTGTAAATGTGGCAGTATTGTCAATTGTAATTGGAGTTGCATTAAATTTAAATAAAAATGAATTATATAAACTTGGTTTAGGAGCTCTAATGCACGATATAGGTAAGGTTTTTATAGAAAAAGAAATTTTAAATAAGAAGGAAAAATTAACAGATGACGAATATGTGGCAATTAAAGAACATTCTGAACTAGGGTATAAGTACTTAAAAGAAAATTTTGATATACCAATCACATCTTACGTGGGTACTTTACAGCATCACGAAAGATTTGATGGCAGTGGATATCCTAATGGAAAAAGTGGCAAAGATATTTCACTTTTTGGAAGAATAATAAGTATTACTGACGTGTATGATGCACTAACTTCAGATAGACCATATAGAAAAGGCTTACTTCCGTCTGAAGCAATGGAATATATTATGGCTAGCGGAGGTTCACTCTTTGATCCTGACTTAGTTAAAATATTCGTAAAAAAAATTGCAGCATATCCTATTGGCACATGCGTAAAACTTAGTAATAATATTACAGCCATTGTTGTAGATAATTTTGAGTATTTTGTTATGAGGCCAAAAATAAAAGTGTTAACAGATGAAAATGGCCACATGGTTGAACCATATTATATTGATTTAAAAAATGATAAAAATTATATGAATGTTACAATTGTTGACATTGCAGATATGTAACATATAAAAAAAACACCCCCTAAAGTATTTATAGATACTTTAGGGGGTGTAATGCTTCAATACCCTAATCTCATTACTTATATATGCTTATAAAACCCATTTAAAATCTCAGGTGCTCATACATGGCATTATTCTTCTCACTATATATGTATGCAATTGGTTCCTATAACGGGACAAGTTAAATTGAATTTATTCATAAAATCCTATTCTTTTTCTCATATTGGAATATCTAAATAAATGGTTAATTATGATATACTTATATGATGAGAAATGTTTAACAAGGCTATTAAAAAAGTTTTTAATATATTAAACTTTTTTAATAACCTAAAGGAGATCTTTTATGACTTTAAAAAATAGAAGTTTACAACAAATTATAGATATTTTAAAATCTGATACATACATACCCTATAGTTTTTTTACAACAAAATATAATATAAGCGAAAGATCTTTAAGAAATGATTTAAACCTAATAGATAATTGGCTTTCTTCAAAAAAATTACCTATTCTTAAAAGAAATAAGTTTGAAGGTATATTTTTAGATGTTACTCCACTTATTAAAAATAGAATTATGAGTAAGTTTAAAGACCTTTCCCTTGAATTATATGTAAAAAATAGTTATGAACGAAGCATTTTCATATTAATAGAATTATTTTTTAAAGATTCTATGACCTTATCCGAATTAAGTGATTCATTAAATGTAAGTAGAAACTCCATCTTAAAAGATTTAAAATGGATAGAATCCTATGTGAAAAATTTCAATTGCAAATTGGAGAAGAAAAAAAGAGTGGGCCTATATATAGAGGGCAGTGAATATAACATTCGTAACATGTACATAAATCTTTTAATAGACCACTGTCAACTGGACCGTTGGGACATGTTTTCTAATGAAATAATAGATGAAAAATACGACTTTTTTTACAGGAAGATAATAAACCGAATTTTTAAATCTTTAGATAAAACTTTTTTAATAAATACTATGGAAACTTTAGAAGAACAATTATCCTTAAAATATACGGATAGATCTAAATACATGACCATGGCAGCCATGGCCATTACTAAATCTAGAGTATTCCGTGGAAAATATATAAGCTTCAATAAAATATTATTTTATGAAACTTTAAAAATATCTAAAGAGTATAAAATTCTAAAGGATTTACTTGAAAATTCTTTTAACTCTTTTAAATCCTGGAATAAGGAAATAGCTTACATATCCATATATTTACTTACTAAAACTGTTCTAGATGGAAGTATTGAGGAAGATAGCTTTGATAACTTAAAAGAAATCGTTCATAATATGATCGAAATAATGGAAGATAGTTCCAATACCCAAATTAAGGATCGAGAAAAATTATTGAAAGGTCTAGTCCTTCATTTAGAACCAGCCATATACAGAATGAAATATGGCATTCATATAGAAAATCCTTCCATAGATCATATTAAAACAAAATATACTTCTGCTTATAACGCCTCAAAAATGGCTTGTAGCTTTTTAGGGGAACAATTAAAATTAACTATTCCAGAGGAAGAAATATGTTATGTGGCAATTCACTTTGGAAGTGCCATAGAAACTCAAAATAAAGTAGTCCAGACAAATATAGTTCTTGTATGCAATGCGGGTATAAGTACAGTAAAAGTATTAGAAAAATCCTTAGAGGAAAATTTCAGTAACTTTAAAATTATCAATATACTTAGTTATTTTGAATATATGAGAAAAAAAGATTTAATTTCTGATTTGATAATTACTACAATACCCTTAAAGGAAAGGGAAGATAAATTTATACAAGTAAACCCCTTTTTAACAAAGGAAGATATAGAAAAATTATCTGGCTATCTTGTGAAGAAAAAGGAAGTTAAACAGGAATCAAAATCTCTAGATCTAAAAGATATAATTGGAGTAGTAAAAAAATATTGTAATATATATGATGAAGAAAAACTCAATCAAGAATTAGACTTCCTTCTAAGGGGAATGAAGCAACCTTCTTTATTAGATCTAATTCAAAAAGATAGATTCCACATTGTAGATAGTATTTCCACTTGGGAAGATAGTATAGACTTAGCTAGTAACCCCCTTTTATCTAAGGGCATAATAACGGAGAACTATATTAATGTTATGAAGAATAATATAAAAAGGCTCCGTGCCTATGTGGTTATTAAGAAGGGCGTGGCCATCCCCCATGCTAAACCTAACGATGGTGCATTAGAGCTGGGATTTAGCCTTTTATTAATTAAAAAGGGAGTAAACTTTAATCACAAAAAAAATGATCCTGTTAATGTTGTTTTAGTAACATCGTCCCTAGACAGAATAAGTCATCTAAAGGCCTTAAACGAATTTTTAGATATTGTAAAAAAAGATACAAATCTAAAGAAATTAGCGAAGGTTAATAATTATAATGAATTCAAAGAACTTATAGAAATCCTACTAAAAAAAACACAGTCCAAGGAGAATGTAGACTATGCTTAAGATAATTGTTGTATGCGGTATGGGGTTGGGAAGTAGCCATTATATTTCTATGAACGTAATAGATATTTTAAAGTCTCATGAAATT
The DNA here is from genome assembly GCF_002270055.1 of Anaeromicrobium sediminis. Lineage (NCBI taxonomy): Bacteria > Bacillati > Bacillota > Clostridia > Peptostreptococcales > Thermotaleaceae > Anaeromicrobium > Anaeromicrobium sediminis. The sequence goes on from NZ_NIBG01000004.1 coordinate 4,543, forward strand.
CATGCTAACGTGGAAAATTGTGATCTTTTAAGCGCTTTTTCAAAGGAAGGTCATATATTTATAGGTGCAGATTATTTTATGGAACAATTAGAGGACCAGCCTTTTAAAGTATGCCTTGATGACTTATTTGATAAAGAAGAACTAGAGAAAAAATTGTTAGAGGCGGTGGACTCATTCTATGAATCTAATTGAAGCCTTAGGGGTAAATATATTTAAAAATACATATCTCATAATTGCCTTTTATATGTTTTTAGGATCCTTTTTTGATAAAAAAAGCATCACAAAGACCTTTAGTTCTCTTTTCAAGACTTTAATGGGACTATTTATAATGGAAATTGGATTAGAAGTAATCATTAGTAGTGTAAGTAATTTAAACTATATGATTCCAAGAGCCTTTAAGTTCATCAGCATAATTCCACAAAATGAAGGAGCCGCTGCCCTTGGAGAATTTAGATATGGTGATGTAATCAATAGCATCATGTTTATTGGCATGATAGTAAACCTTTTAATAGCAAAGTTCACCCGATTTAAATATATATTCTTAACAGGACAACAAATCATATATATGAGTAGCTTATTGGCCATAGTATTTATTCCCTTAGGAGTAGACAGCCATAAAGCTTCCCTAGTGGGAGGAATCCTCCTTGGTGTATTAATGAGTATACTTCCAAGCTTGATTCACCCTTATACTATGAAAATAACTAAGAATAAAAACATAACTGTGGGGCATTTTAGTACCATAGGTTTTTACCTTAGCTGTAGGATAGGGGAAATGGTAGCATCTACTGCTCGAAAGATAAAGTTCCATAGGCAGTTATTTGTACCTAAAAAAGAAAAAAATATGAGCCTTAAAAAATTAAATATAATGTTTTTAGATTCTACCTTAATAACAGCCATTTTTATGGTCATAATATTTCTGTTAAGTGCCTTTTTATCTGGAAAGGAATACGTGGAAGACATAAGTGGTGGAAGTAGCTTTATAGTATTTTCATTTAAACAAGCGCTACTTTTCGCCTGTGGCGTATATATAGTTCTAACTGGAGTTAGAATGCTAATTCAAGAAATAATTCCAGCCTTTAGATCTGTGGCAAAAAAGATTGTGCCAGAAGCTGTAGTTGCCCTTGACGTATCCATACTATTTCCTTATAAGGAAAACATCATGTTATTAGGATTCATATTTAGTTTTTTAGGTGGAGTACTGGCAACTTTTATAACTTCTATTAATAGTGTTTTGGTAGTTCTTCCATCCATATTAATACACTTCTTTACAGGAGGTGGTTGTGGAATATACGGCTATACCACAGGTGGCAAGAAGGGATGTATTATAGCATCCTTCATAATGGGATTTGTAATAAGTCTAACACCCTTTTTATTAATAGACCACTATAAAAGTATTGGTTTTAGCAGAATAGTTTTTGGTGAAATAGATCTTTCTTTAATAGGATTCATGTTAAAGAAACTAATAGAATTATAAAAGGGATGGTTAAATAACCATCCCTTTTCCCATAATTGAGGATATTATAGGAATACTAATATGCACATATGGGACAAGGGCTGGAGTTCCCTTTCATAAATGTCCCTGGCGCAAACTATCTTTCATATATAATATAAGTGAGTAAAACTCATTGTTATGCTGCTTTTTTACTTTGTGCTCTTACACTGTTAGTATCTGCATTCCAAGTAAATGCTAAGAATATACTTGCTAATACAGATGCACCGATCATGAACATGAATCCTGAGTTCCATCCATAGTTGTCAACAATGTATCCGATAGCAACGTTAGCCATTACTGAACCACCCAGGTATCCGAATAATCCTGTAAATCCAGCTGCTGTTCCTGCTGCTTTCTTAGGTACATAGTCAATAGCTGCAACACCGATAAGCATTACTGGTCCGTATATTAAAGCACCAATCATTGCTACTGAAACGTTGATAAGTATTACACTTGTGCTTGTCCAGTATGTAAATAATGCTGCTGTTACACCAACCATACAGATAATTCCAATAGGAGCACGTCTTCCCTTGAATATATTATCACTAATCCATCCAACAATGATAGTTCCTGGAATAGCTGCAAATTCGAATAAGAAGAATGACCAGCTTGAACTTTCCATATCAAATCCTTTAACTTCTGTTAAATAAACTGGTACCCAGTCCATAACACCATATCTTACAAGATAAACAAATATATTAGCTAAAGCTATAGCCCATACAAACTTATTAGTTAAAACATAGTCGAAAAGAATTTCCTTAGTAGAAAGTTCTCTTTCGTTGTCTTCAATTGCTTTTTTATCCATATTTTCTGGATAATCGTTCTTATACTCTTCAATAGGTGGTAATCCTACAGATTGAGGAGTATCCCTTGCAAAGAAAATAATTCCTAATGCTACCAATATACAGATAACTGCTGGTAAATAGAATACACCTGCTTGCCAAGTAGCTAAAGCACCTACACCAAACATTGCAAGTGGTGCTATGATACCTCCACCAATGTTATGAGCCGTATTCCACCAAGCCATTTTAGTTCCACGCTCTTTGTTAGAGTACCAGTGGGCCATAATTCTACCACATGGTGGCCATCCCATGCCTTGGAACCATCCATTTAAGCACATTAAAACGAATAATAAAGTTACACTTGTAGTAAATCCAAATGCAATGTTAACTATTGCTGATAATATAAGTCCTGCTGCCATAAAATATCGAGGATTACATCTGTCTGATATGTTCCCCATTATGAACTTACTAAGCCCATAAGCAATACCTAAACCTGAACCAATAAAACCGATTTGTGTCTTTGTGAATCCAAGTTCGTTAATAAAGTATGGAGATCCAATTGCAAAGTTCTTTCTTATTAGATAATAAGCTGCATATCCAATGTAAATGCTAAGGAATTGTTGTAATCTATACTTCTTGTAAGCTGAATCAATTTTCTCCTTCGGCAGTCTCTCTATGGGAGCTGGAGGAGCAAAAAATTTAAACATCCAATATAGCCTCCTTTTTAAATCTTTTTTTGCCGTTAAAATTTTCATTTATTACTTTTCGCGAAAATTAATTTACAGGATTGATTATAGATGTGGATACCTATTATTTCAATGTTTTTTCCCATAATTCTTAATACCTTCCATAAAATCTTTTATAGGAAAACTTTTTCCTGACCTGTCAATTTCAACGCAGGAAAACAATTGCTTTTTAATAAAAGTACTTTTTTTGCCGCATTTCTTTGTAACCTAATATATATTAGAACATATAACTATGTCCTTTTTAGGTAAATGGATTTTTGGTATGATATAGTTAAAGTTAAGTTTTAATTAGGAGAGTATATATGAAAAGATTTTTTGTATTTATAGTAATAATAACAATTATTTTTAGCACCCTTACAGTTGGACACAGGGATAAAAAATCAGATATGGAATTAACTATATATGCCTCACTCATGGAGGAACAGGCCATTGCAGCTGTTGATAAGTTTGAAAGGGAGACTGGCATAAAAACCAATTTCATACGAATGAGTAGTGGTGAAATACTAAAAAAAATAAGGGAAGAAAAGGATTCTATGAAAGCTTCCGTCTGGTATGGTGGAACAGCCGATACTTTTATAGCCGCTTATGAAGAAGGGCTAATCGAACCTTATATTTCTCCTAATGCATCTATTATTCCACCTAAATATAAGGATGGAGATGGCACATGGACTGGAATCTATGTGGGTTACTTAGGATTTGTTGCTAACGATAGATGGTTAAAGAACAACAATTTAAATATGCCTAACTCTTGGGATGATCTTTTAAAACCAGAATTTGAAGGAAATATAGTACTTCCTAACCCGGCCACTTCTGGAACCGCTTATACTATGGTATCTACCATAGTTCAACTTATGGGAGAGGAAAAGGGATTTGAGTACTTAAAAAAATTAGATAAGCAAGTTATAAAATATACTAAATCGGGCCTAACTCCTGGAATAGTTGTGGGCATTAACGAAGCAGGAGTAGGAGTTACATTTTTAAATAATGTAGTTAGATATAAAAAGGACGGATATAGAAACATAATAATGTCTACTCCTATGGAGGGGACTGGCTATGAAATTGGTGCCGTTGCCCTTTTAAAGAATGCTCCCAATAAGGATGCTGCCAAAATGTTTATAGATTGGGCCTTAACAGAAAAAGCTCAAGAGATAGGTCAACAAGTTGGTTCTTATCAGCTCCTTACCAACCCTAAGGCTACACCGCCTAAAGAGCCTGAATATCTTACTAAGGTAAATTTAATAGATTATGATTTTCAATACGCAGGAAAAAATAGAAATTACTTAATAGATAAGTTTATAAAAAACACTAAATAATTAAGGACGGTTAAAAAACCGTCCTTAATTATTTATTCCAATATTTCATTTAAAAACATTTTACTACAATACTCTAGAACTCTTTCATAATCTAACTCCACAAAATCTGTAGGCCTCACTTCTTCAGGCTTTTTGTTAAAGTATTCTAAGTTGGCCACCTTTAACATGGTATACACAAATTGAGAACAAAACATAATATTTTTCTTACAGGAATAGGGTAGAAAAAGTCCTAATAAATTATAAGAACTTCCCTGTTCATTTATTTTTCTAATTTCATTTAATACTATCTCTTTCTGTTCCCTAGTAGCTTTTATTTTGTAAACTATTATATTTGCATCCTTCTTTTTATTAAAAAACTCAATCATCTCTTGATTTAATCCTGGAGAATAAATATTTTCTCCTCCATTATAGCTAATAATAGTCTTTAATTCTTCATCAAAGGATATGGAAGCATGGGCATATTCTCTTTTAGTAACCTTACCTATTATTTTTCCCGCTGCACTTCCCGTACTAGATAGTACAATATATAAATATCCATTATCTAAAGTCTTTTGAGCTTCCATAAAATATTCTTCTTCTAGGGATTCCTTGTTCACATAACTAAAGGTATTGTGCCGTGGCAAATCTTTAATTATGGTCTTTATATCCTCTACTGCTGCCACTTCTATATTAATGTCCGATAAGGGCCTTTTGATTTCTTTTAAAACGCCCTTTGACACATTAGTTACCTGTCCAAATGTATTTTTCACATCATAAAAACTAAAAGATCTTAAAGATGAAAACCCATCTTCATTATTAGCCTTTGTATTTATTCTAAGTTTCTTATTTACCACCTTTATATCTAATGGGAAATCACATCCCTCTTCTCCATCCAAATCTGTACTAACTTCTTCATCACATTCTATTTTTAGATGGTCTGTTTGAAAATACTTAACGTATGGGCTAGAAAAATGCTCTCCATTTACTACCTTTACAAGTAATGGGAACAAATCATATAATGGGCATTTCTTAAATATAAATACGTCCAACAAACCATCGTTAATAGATGCAAAGGGAGCCACTTTCTTAAATCCACCTATTGATTTACCATTCATGATTAACATAAAGTATATATCTTCTTCATACACTATATGTTTTGTAGTAACCCTAATAGGTATGCGCTTTAAACCTGGTATTCCTTCTACACCTTTTAAATATTGTTTAAACATACTTATGTTATTCTTAAAATCCTTTTCAACATTCTTACTCATATCTACTATAAACCCAAGGCTGGCCACATTTATAAAATATCTATCGTTTATACGTGCCACATCGCAAGAAGTGTAATTATCATTTAATATTATATCTATCATTTCCTCAATGTTTTTTGGTAGATTAAAATATGTGGCATAATCATTTGAAGCTCCAGCAGGTAAAATAGCTATAGGTAAATTAACATCATATTTAAGAAGTACATTAACTACCTGATTAACTGTACCGTCCCCACCTGCAATTACTATTTTTTTATATTCTTTTTCATTTAAACTGCTTATGACCTTTTCTAATAAATCTATATTCTTTACCCTATGAGGTATTATTTGAAGATCTTGTTCTTGGAATTTTTCAATTATATAATCCAAATGATTTTTAAAGGACTTATTTCCCGATATGGGATTATATATAAGCATAACTTTCATCTTATGATACCTCCTCAACCCTTTACACTATATAATAATACCATCAAATTTTTATTTAGTTCAATATTTTTTACATATATTGGTATGATTTTAAGTTTATCGAACCATTAGATTCAAATATTATTCCCTCCTCTTCTAAAAGAGTTCTTTGCAACATATATCCCTCATCTTTTAAGGATATTTTACCCTGTGAATTTATGACTCTGTGCCAAGGCAAATCATGCTTTCTACTCATGGAGTGAAGTATACGGGATACTTGTCTTGCACTTCTTGGATTTCCGCCAATAGCAGCAATTTGACCATACGTCATTACTTTTCCCCTAGGTATATTCTTTATAACTTCTATCACTTTCAAAGTAAAGGTTATCATATTACTCCCCCTTTTTTATATATGCAAAAAAGGATGTGTCTAAGATATGACCCTTAGATACATCCCATGTTTGTCATTTTCAATGAAAAGTTTATACTCTTGTGACGTTTTTAGCTTGAGGACCTTTGTCTCCGCTCTCAACATCAAATTCAACTTGTTGACCTTCTTCTAAAGATTTAAATCCCTCTCCTGTAATAGCAGAGAAGTGTACGAATATATCGTCTTCACCTTCTACAGAAATAAATCCAAATCCTTTTTCACTGTTAAACCATTTTACTACTCCAGTTTTCATTAAAACATCCTCCAAAAAATTTATTGATTTGGCTTCAATTGATAATGACCTTGCTAAAACTTATTTTTCAAACAATTGATAGCACATTTTCTATATTGTATTATTATCAAAATTAACAAAAAATATTAATTTTTTATTGATTTTTTTTAACTTATTAATAATTTTATCATAATTATTAATAAATTTTATTATGTCTTTTGCAATGTCTAACTAAATTATTAGCCGCCTTCATTGCACTTTTTAGAGACCCCTGTATCCAAGCGTGCATTTCAGATGCGTGTTCACCTGCAAAAAATACTCTGTTATTATATTCTGGTTTTACAATGGCATATGAAAAAATTCGTTTTTGCTCAGGTGTAAAATAGGCAAAACCACCATAATACCAGGGTTCCCTATCCCACTGTATAGTTTTGAAATCCTCTACGATAGAATCAAGATCTCCTTTTTTTAGGCCATGAACAGCTTCAATCTGATTTTTTATTATTTTAATGCGTCTGTTATCCTCTATGTTTCCCAATCGTATTGCATCTAAGGTAAAATTATATGACGCTAAAAGTACCCCCTTCTCAGAAGGTGAACACCCTTCTTTCAATGTCCATTTATCTAAAGGAGATTCAATATAACAAGTTCTGTTATTATTTATATGTTCATTAATGCATTTCCCATGATCTGAAGGATACCATACGGTTGAAATAGAAAGGTCCGTCTGGGAACCTCCTCCCACAATTTGTTCATGGGGACCTCCCTCTTCCCAAAATCGTTTATTACAAAGGAAAAGGGTTTTTTGAGTAGATTCATAATTCAATTCCCTTATTGCTTCCATCTTTCTAGGACTAAATGGAGGATTTACATCCACATTTCGAAGACTTGAAAAAGGGATAGTACAGATAACATAATCAAAGGATTCCTGTAAAGTTTTATTCAAACTCATATTTTTGTATTTTAAAAGAACTTTATGACTTCCATCACATTTATATATTCCAGTGACGCCACTGCCACCTTTCCAGGTTACTTTTCCTAATGCTTTATTTGGAATTTTACCATAGGAATTAGGATTTTTAGAAGTTAAATTCCTATAAAATGAAAGGGGAAGATTTACGAGCCCTCCTATAATTTCATATAAAAATGAAAAATTCACAGGATATTCTTCTATTAAGTGTTCTGAATAACTATTGTAGAAAAATTGACCTACAAAAGGAGAAACACTTCCAATAAGATTTAAAGCACCTTGGCTCAGTCCCATTTCTTCGCACACTTGCCTCTGATTATATGCCGTCCAATAATTCATCTGAGGACTGTATTTAGGCTTGATTTGTAAAATTTCTCTTCTCAATCCAGGCCTCATACCGCTTAGGACCGTGCTTAATCCATAATCTATAAGCTTCTGCCATGATCTATTTCTCTCCCATGGTGTCAACTTAAATTCTGGATAAATTTCTTTCATTACATTCTTTCCTTCTGGATCGTTTCTAACTCTTATATTCCTCGTATAAATATAGGCATTTTCATTTGTCTGAATAAATGGTCTTGTATCTAAATTAAAAAGATCAATATAATGCCAAGCCGTTTCATGACTAACGGGAATTCGCATAGCTCCAAGTTCACCATATAATTTTTTATCCTCGTCAAAATAGTACGTATATATTCTTCCTCCAATACGATCTTCAGATACCTCAAATACGGTAATATCAAATCCAAGTTTTCTAAGTTCAAAGGCTGATGATAAACCAGCTAACCCTCCACCTATTATTCCTACCTTAATTCCTTTGTACTGTCCAGGAGAACCTATCCTTGTAATATCCGGTGGAGGACTTAGTAAGTCTACTATATTATTAAAATCTTCTAGTCGATTTACATTATTCAAAGCATAGTAAAGCAATTTATGTCTTTGTTCTACAGTAGGATTGTTAGGTTGTATAGGTGATGAATTTTTAGTCATAATCACTTTAACTCCTTTTAATAACAAAATTTTCTTATATATTAAGCATATTAAAAGACTCTATACAAAATGATTACACATTCTATTTATTTAAGTAGATCATGACCTTTTACTTACTCAATTGACCTTTAATATCTTTATGTGAAAAGACCGTTAATAATATAAAACTACTTGCCAATCCAATATATAAAGAACTTATATTACTTATGTGAAATACCTCCCATACTACTGAAATTATGGGTGCCACTATAATTGCCACAAGCCCAGCCTCTTTATTTACTTTTTCTTTAAAATATAGTGCGCCTAACAATGGAATAAATATGGTAGTTCCTCTCAATGTCATTGATACAAATCCCCATTTCAGTATCAATGAATTCATATTTGTAAATACCATAATCATTGTTAAGATAGATATAATACATACTGAATATCTTAAAACCATCAATTGTTTTTTATCATCTGCCTTTGGATTAATGCATTTTACATATATATCTCTGTTAATCATTGTACTAATACCTAATGTGAGCCCTGCTCCTGTTCCAATAACAGATATGATCAAGGTTGCAATAGCAACTCCACCAATCCATGGATTTAGATACATAAGAATGAAGGATGGCAGAGCTTCTTTAGGTATTATTTCTGGATGGGTTGCACGCATATATAAACCAATCAATGTACATATAAGGCCTACAGGAGGTATTAATAATGCAGAAATACAAGCACCCTTTCTTGATGCTTTCTCATCTTTTCCTGAAAACATTGCTTGAAGATAGGTTTGGGTTGATACTATGCCAACAACCATGGAAAAGCCCTGAGCAATTCCTACATATATTCCATCACTAAACAAGTTAAACCAGGGTTCTTTTGGAAAAACAGCCACAAGGCCTCCCATACTATGAAAATAATTATATGCAATTATTCCACTAATAACTAATGTAATATATAATAAAATTGATTTTACAATACCCACTGTACTTGTTCCCAGAAAACCACCAAAGAATATATAGGATATTATAAGTAGAATAGTTATACATACTGCTAGAATCATACCTATATGAAATGTGGATGTGAGTATGGCCACTGAAGAAAGCACTTGCCCTGTAATATGCACAAATATGGCAAAGGAAGTGATGATACTTGCAGCAACACCTGCATATGTACCATATGTTCTAGCTAAAAACTGAGACACCGTATCTACTTCTGCCCGCCTCAAAGGCCCTGCCATAAATAATCCTAAGAATAGACAAGCTACACTTGCCCCTAGTGTGAACCACATGGCATTCATACCCTTTTGAAAAGCCAATTGGGCTGTTCCTATTGTGGAAGCCCCTCCCACAATTGTAGCAATAATACTTCCAGATACTTGAATACCACTTAGCCTTCTTCCTCCTACAGCAAAATCTTCAGATGTTTTTACATTCCTTGTAGTATGGTATCCTAAATAGGATACTAATAACAATGTCATAAAAGTACTGAAATAATGGACAGGTGTAATCATACAATCATCTCTTTTCTTTTATAATTATAAATTTATCTCCCATCATGATTTTACCATTTTTTTCAAGTAGAAATATAAATAAAAGAGAACTAATATATCTAAATATCAGTTCTCTTTAGTAAAAGTAAATTTATCTTAATTTTAAAGTACATATGTATTCATCTAAACCCAATTCGTTTTCCACTAGTTTAGTTCTAAATCCGCACTTTTTATAAAAATCCACCATATTATGGGTAGTCTCTGCTCTTATTTCATCTACCTTATCATAGGTACCTGCTTCTTTTATCATATTTTTACCAATGCTTTTATTTCTCATATGTTCATCCACACTAATATGAAGAATATCTAATCTATCATTATTTATTCGCTTAAGTCCTATTATACCTACAATCTTATCATCTTCCATAGCCTTATAGAACTTGCCCTGTTGCTTAGAATATGTACTTTGAGCCACACTTTGAATTCTTCCTATTGTGGGTCTTACCATACAATTAAACATTAACTTTACAATCTCATTATTTTCATATATTTCTTTATGATCTGTAACTTCTACTAAATTCAATATATTTTCCTCCTGCATAAGCTTTTTCACTTATTATATCATGTTATTGGTGTAAAAACCCATCAAGTATACTGCTCTCTTTAGCAACTAGTTCTGCTCCCATAGAAGATAGTTTAGAAGCTCTAGTTTGAGTTATATTGCCTAATACTTCACAGATTTCTCTTCTATTTATATTACAATAGCAAGTCATAAAATGGCATGCAATAGCTCTTAATTTAGTATATTTTTTATTATGTTTCATATGAATTAAATTTTTATCCATATCAAAATACTTTGCCACATATTCTATAACTGCCTCTGGAGTATGGTGCCTAGTTAATATTTTTCTTTGGCTTCTATACTCTGTCCTTTCATTACTGAAATTCACATCTATTTCGTCTTCATTGGTCTTGATTATTTCTAGATAATCATTCATATTGTTATTATAATTATTATTTAAAATTCCTTCTAAAAAGTTCTTCTGTAAAATATCATGATCATTTGTCTTATAAACATATTCTCTTAAACTACTAAATGGATATTCTTCTAATGAACTTTCATACTCTACTAGATCAAGGGGAATCCTATGAACCTTAGCAGAGAATTTAACTAATTCCTCATCCGTTTCTATTATTCTGCTTTTAAACCTATCATAGAATACATGACCATATCTTTTATACTTTCTATTATAGTATTGAGCATATGAAAAATTAATAAAGTGCATTATCCTAGAAATATCTCCACCATTACAGTCAATAATCAAATGTCCATGGTTTTTCATTATACAATAAGCGTATATCTTAAATTTATACCTATCTTGATACTGCTTTAATAATGTGAAATACTTGTATTTATCATCATCTTCTCTGAATAAATCTATCTCACTTATACTTCTAACCATTATATGGTATATACTTTCATCGCTTTTTACCCTTGCTACTCTTGGCATTTAAATACTACCCCTTTCGTTTTTTCTATATGGGGTATTATTGGTATTTTTTTCAATTCTTATACTTCTTAGTCGTCCCTATTTTAATGAATATTAAAATAGAGAAAACTCTAGCTAATGACTAGAGCTTTCTACTTACTTTATAACTTCATCTATTATTCCGCCACCTAAACATTCCTCACCATTATAAAAGACTACAAACTGTCCTTCCGTAACGGCTTTGGCAGGCTCATGGAATTCTACTTTACAGCTTCCATCAGATTTTGGATATACAGTTACTCCCACGTCCTTTTGTCTGTACCTAAACTTGGCAGTACATTTGAAAGTTTCCTCTGGTATGTCTCCACTTATCCAGTTTATATCGTTACTTCTTAATCCACTGAAGAACAGTTTAGGATTATTCTCCCCTTGAACTACATATAATACATTCTTTTCTAAATCTTTTCCAGCCACAAACCAAGGTTCTCCTGTGCCTACTCCACCTATACCAAGGCCCTTTCTTTGACCTATGGTATAATGCATAAGACCATGGTGCTCCCCAAGCACTTCACCTTCATATGTCATCATCTTGCCTGGTTGTGCTGGTAAATATCTGCCTAAGAATTCATCAAAATCCCTTTCACCAATAAAGCATATACCTGTACTGTCCTTTTTCTTAGCCGTCTCTAAATTAGCTTCAAGAGCAATTTTTCTAAGTTCTGGCTTAGTCAAGTGACCTATAGGGAACATGGCCTTAGATAATTGATATTGGTTCAATGCACATAAAAAATAGGTTTGATCCTTATTAGAGTCAGCACCACGTAAAAGTCTGTATTTGCCATCTTTAAAATCTACTTGTGCATAATGTCCCATGGCAATATAATCACCTTCTAGTTTTAATGCATACTCTAAAAATTCTTTAAACTTTATTTCCTTATTACAAAGCACATCTGGATTAGGAGTTCTTCCCTTTTTATATTCATCTAAGAAATAGGTAAATACATTATCCCAATACTTTTTCACAAAGTTTACTGTATAATATGGAATCCCTAGCTGGTCACAGACTTTCCTCACATCCTCATAGTCCTCAGTGGCAGTACAAACACCTTCGTCATTCTCTTCATCCCAATTTTTCATGAAAAGTCCTACCACATCATAGCCTTGCTCTTTTAACACTAGGGCTGCCACAGAAGAATCAACTCCACCAGACATGCCCAATATAACCCTTGTATTTTCAGGAGATTTTTTCATACCTCTCACCTTTCTATGTAACTTTATTATATTATTTTTTGCCTTTTAATTTTTTTTATCCTTTAATCTAGTCATTCTTATGACATGTAAAAATTACTCAAATTGCTCCTTTAACACATTATCTATCAAATGGATATGGTTGTGATATAATTTTTCTGCTTCCTCACCATTTCCAACTTCTAAATAGTCTATTATTTTTTCAAAATCCTTAACTGTAGATTCTTTAGTTTCAACACCAGATTTTTCAAAGGCCTCTTCATTTTCATTTATTCTCTTTATTATTATTTTCATTATTTCCACAATAATATCATTGTGAGTGGATTTAGCCAAGGTCAAATGGAACTCTAAATCTAACTTTAAAAATTCTGCCATATTTTTATGGCAGCACTTTATTTTTTCCAAAATACTTCTTAGATTATCTATATCTTCTTTAGTTATTCTCTTTATGGCTAAACTAATGAATTTTTCTTCTAATAACATACGAACTTCCATTAAATCCAATATGGGAGCCATGGTCAGAGCCTTATTTAAATCTGCACTTGCATATGTATTATGTAAATAATCATCACATACAAAGGTACCCCTTCTTTCTATAGATTGCAGGTATCCCATAGTTATTAAATGTTTCACGGCTTCCCTTACAGATGATCTGCTGACCTGTAATTCTTTAACGAGGGTTCTTTCAGAATGAAGCTTTTCTCCCACCTTTAATTGTCCAGATTCTATTTGTTCTTTTATATATTCAGCTATTTTAAGAGGCATGCTCTTTAGTTCATCATTCATATTTCTCACCTTAACAATTTTTTTGTATAGTCTTATATTGATATACCACTTCCAAACTCAATGAACTCTATCTACTTACAAGGGAATATGAATGAAAAATTTTTATAAGGTGGAACATCAGAACATCTTCTGCTGTAAACAATTGTGAACCTTCTACCGTGAATATAATATTCACATTCTATAGTCTGATGGTGACTTACCTTCTAAAATATTTTTATTCATATGACCGAAGTAAGTTCATATACATTTAGATTGGACATGGTTTATCTATATGGTAAAGAAAATATTTGTAAAAAGCAACTAAAAGGTGTAAAGAAGTTGTTAGCTACCTTACACCTTTTATATAATTAATTCATATCCTTATATATTCTTTGAGCTGTTTTAGTTATGGATAACCCACCATATCCTGTACATCTTAGTTCTGATGGTAGCATATGTCCTACCTTGTACATGGACTCAATAGTCTCATCAAGGGGTATTACCTTATCAAATCCTGCTAATGCCATATTAGCACAAGCTATAGCATTTGCCCCAGCCATTACATTTTTACCAAGACAAGGCACTTCAACTCTATCTGCCACAGGGTCACATACCATCCCCATTATATTTTGAAGAGCAATAGAAGCTGCATCCACACCTTCAGTAGCACTACCTGCCATAAGCTCAACTAATCCTCCTGCTGCCATTCCAGAACCGGCCCCACACTCTACTTGACAACCACCTACTTCAGCTGCAAAGGTAGCATGTTCTGCTATGAAAAGTCCTATTATTCCTGCTGCTAACATGGCCCTTGTGGCATCTTCTATAGATAAACCAAGTTCCCTAGTGGCACCTATTATAGTTCCTGGTAATCCTCCACAGGAACCAGCTGTTGGTGCTGCCACAATAACTCCCATAGAACTTTTTACTTCCATCATGGAAGTTATGGAACTTATTACTCTATTTAATACATTTCCAGGCACTAATTTACCTGCCCTTTGGGTTTCTTCTATCTTATGAGATTGGGGTCCTAATATTCTATCCTCATAGTCAGTTCCCTTTAATCCACTTTCTATTGACTGATCCATTAAAGTAACTATTTCTTTCATCTTTTCAAAGACTTCTTCTTCTGATATGTTGCCTCTGGCACTTTCATATAAAACAGCCAATTCCCATAGCTTTAGATTTTTTTCCTTACCTACCTTAAGCATTTCTTCTGCATTAATAAAAGGAACTTCACAGTTTTTCCTAGACATGATAGGAAGTACAGGAGAAAGGCTCATCACATTTAATACTTCCTCTTTACCTTCTATCTCTTCTACTATTTTATTACTCAAAGGTTTTGCCCCTTTTATGTTTATAAGAACTTTTTCGTCCTTTAAACTTTTATTTATATAATCAATTTCATATTCCTTATTCTCTATATATTTTACAATTTCATCTGCACACATACTATCTTTTATAAAAATTAAACTCTCATAAAAATCTCCTGCAATGTTGACTTCAAATCCTTCTATATCCTCATATTGTATCATTCCACCACCAGTAGATATGGAGGTAGTCTGTACTTTTTCTCCCCTATCACTTATTAAAGTCATCTTATAAGTATTAGGATGGTCTGCTTCATAGTCTACCACATGGAAACTCACATCTAACCCTTCTTCCCTTGCTATGGCCACAGAGTTAGTGAGTCTAGAATCTTGAGGTTCATAATCAAGCAATCCTCCCACAAGGCCCATATCAGAACCATGGCCATGATAAGTGGTAGCTAATGAACCCTTAGGGTCAAACTCTACTATTACTTCCTTTAAATTGCCCTTAACCATTTGACGACCTAACTTACCTATCCTTGCTGCTGCCGCCACATGAGAACTAGATGGTCCCCTCATAACAGGACCTATAACGTCATTAAAAATGCTAGCTGGTTGTTTATCCATTTTTTTCACCTACTCTCCTAACTTTTGTCCAATGCACTTTTTAATAGCTTCATCGTATATGGCCTCTGCCACTACTAAATCAAATAAGGCCATTCCCACAGATTTATATAAACTAGTGCCCTTATTTTTATTTATATTCTCCTTATCTCCTAATAACTTTCCAAATACTTTTACTTGTTCTGACCTTATCCACCCTTCTCTTACTGGAACTATCACATCTCCAGATTCTTCTGCTGCAAATTCCGTATCTATATAAAGCTCATCTAATAATTCATATAAACTCTTAGGTATTTCTCTCATTTCAAGCTTATAAGAGCCTATAGCTATAACGTGTTTTCCCTTTAATAATTCCTTGTCATCAGGTAATACAGGACTTTGAGCTGGAGTTGCCGTAATAATTATCTCTGAATTCACAACTAAATCCTCTGGACTTTGAACTATCTTAATTTCCACATTTTTTAATTTTTCTTCTAATCTTTCCTTAAAGAAATTTACCCTTTCCTTTGATAAATCATAAATATATATTCGTTTTATAGGTCTAGCCGCACAAGCGTACAATAGCTGATAAAAACCTTGTACTCCCGTTCCTATTAATCCTACACTTTCACAATCTTCCCTAGTAGTATGCCTGATACCTACACCACCAACTGCTCCTGTTCTATAGGCAGTAAGTGCTGCACCATCCATCATGGCTAAGGGTTCTCCCGTTTTACTTTTATTTAAAATCATAGTTCCCTGAATTGATGCTATCCCATCTTTAATATTTTCAGGAAAAGTGGATACTATTTTAGTACCTGATACAGTATCTGTAAAGCAAGGCATATATAAAATAGTTCCCTCTTTTCGATCCACATGCATCCTATCAGGCATTTGAAAATTCTTGCTTTCATAGATTTTAAATGCCTTTTCAATAGAGTCCATCATTATATTGAGAGAAATTACTTCTTCCATATGTTTCTTACTTATATATAACATTTCTTCAATCCCCTTTCTTGGTCTGACCAGATTCTTTAAGTAGTAAATTCTATAGATTTTTAAAAAATCCTCCTTTAATTTTATAAATAAAAAAGGTGTACTTCGTACGCTTCGCTATGGAACCCTATGGTTCCCTTCGGCGCAACTGTAGTTGCTGAGCACCCTCCTTTAAAGAGGCAGGGGAATTCTTCCCCCACACCCCCTTATTTTTTTATACTTATACACAGTTTTGAAAATTTATAATTTCCTATTGCGTAAAAATAAAGGCTATGAAAATAATTCATAACCTTTGTTTCTTTATTCCCTTTAATCTGGAATTTTGTATTCATTTAATTTCCATTAATTATGTCTATACTCTTTTTTACTGCTCCTTCTATGGCGCTCAAATGATTTCCTTCTACTATATGAATCTCACTTTTACCACCCTTTTCATTTACTTCCTTACTAAAACTTTCAGTTAACTCTTTAAGGTTTGGTATGTGACTATTTGATTCTACAAACATATATAATGGTTTTTGCACACTGTCAGCATATTTTATTGGAGTCCTTAAACTAAACTCTATTTCATTATCCATGTTAAAAGGTATAATGTTTTTTAGTTGTTCATTGGCATCTAATTCTCCTTTAATATCTAATGGAGCAGCTCCAAAGGTTATGACACTTTTATATTTAGATGGCATCATTGAAGCTAATATGGAAGTGGCTCCTCCTAGACTATGACCTACAAGATATATATTCTTTTCATCCACATAGGATAGTTTACTTACATATTCACCTGCAGCTATTATGTCATCTACCTCTCCATATAATAATTCATAGTTACCATCATTCCCCTTTTCCCCTCTAACCATAGGAGTCATAACAACATACCCTGCATCCATATATGGTTTCATAAGATCCCAATAGGATTCATTTAATGAAAATCCCCCATGGACAAATACAATAGCTGGTTTCTTTATATTTTCTTCTTTATTCTCCGAAATCCATCCCTTTAATTTCAGTTCCCCAGATTCATAAGTTATCAAAGAAGCACCATTAGGCGTATTTAGTTCCTTACTTTTCCCTGGCACAGGTCCTCTTTTTATAATTTCACTTTTATGTTCCTCCCGTAGGGACATGAAAGTATTTTTGTCTTCTGCCTGACTGCATCCAGCAACAATAATTACTAACATTGTTAGAATTAATATAATTGACACTATTCTTTTCACTACGATTCCCCCTTTTAAATAATCATATATACCCTTTCAATTTAAATATGCTTTTTCCTCTTGAATTCCTTCTAAAAAAATTAAATAGGACGATTACTCTAACTAGAATAACCGTCCTTATATTTAATTAATTATCTCTATTACTTTAGAACTCTCTACTTTTCCTATATATGTAAAAACTATATTCTATTTAACTTTCTTTCATACAAGTCATAATCACCTTGAGAAAATAATACAAGCATTATTTCTTCTAAAGAATTATTTTTATCTATGAAATCCAATATGGCTTTTATGGCTATATCTGCTGCTTCATCTATAGGGTATGAATAGGCACCAGTAGATATGGCTGGAAAGGCTATAGTCTTTATATTATTTTCTCCCCCTAATGTTAGTGAACTATTATATGCATTGTATAAGAGACTTTCCTCATGATTATTTCCACCCCTATATATTGGTCCAACCGTATGGATTACATACTTAGCATCTAGTTTTCCAGCCCCCGTTATTCTAGCTTCTCCTGTAGGACAACCTCCTATGGTTTTACATTCCTTTAATATATCTGGTCCACCAGCTCTATGAATGGCTCCATCTACTCCGCCACCACCTAATAAACTATTGTTTGCCGCATTCACTATAGCATCTATTTTTATTTTTGTTATATTTCCTTTTATAATGCTTATCTTTGTGCTTTTATACATATACTCTTTCATATATGAAAATTCCCCCTAACCCTTTGTATTCACCCTTACAATCTTGTGTATCATGTTATCTTTTAAATATATTCTGTGAGTATGGCTTTGAAATACTATGTGTTTGTTCATGTCTTCTATTCTATGTACTTTATCTGTTAATTCTATCAATTCATCTTTCTTCATCTTCATATGACTAGTAGTTATATATCCATCAATTACTGCTCTTTTGAATAACTCTAAAATACTGTCCTTATAATCTAAAGGTATCTCATCTCTTTTGTATTTATTACATTTTTTACAACTACATGCTAGGTTAAATATATCGTTAGTACCACCTCTACTTTTAGGTAAATAATGATCTAAAGTCACTTGTTTAAAGAGCAGCTTTCTTCCACAAAATCTACATATTCCTTCATCCCTCATATAAACATATCTTCTTTGACTTTTCTTATCCCACATATTTTCCCCTTTCAAAGTCAGTCTTATATATTATACTTTATGCCAATATAGTGGTGTTTATCAGTGTTATGATGTTGGAAAAATAAAATAAGAATATGAGCTTTAAAGGTATTTTGAGAATTTTAAATACAGACTAAAAAAGACAACTCCTTCACTATTTTTAGTAGAGTTGTCTTTTTCAATTTATATTTGATTGTGAATCATTCATCCTTTGGTGGACTCACCCCTTTTTTCTAAATTTCATAAATACCTATGTTCTATTTGTTAAAATATTTTTTTAAAAATAAATAATATATTCTTATAACAAATCCATCTTACTAACTTTACATGTGTATTATTTTTACTTTTTAATTTATATTTGGTTGTAAATCCTTAATTTTTTGGCGGACTCACCTCATTTCTTTAAATTTCTTTAAATTGTTTAGTTACTAAAATTCTAGTTCCTTTAACCATCTCCTTTTAATTTTCCTTTTCTATATTTCTTATATACCCATGTCCTACTCGTTGAAACAATTTTCTGAAAATAAATAATATATTCTTATAAAAATTTCATCTTACTAACTTTACATGTGTACTATTTTTTACTTCTCACTTTATATTTGATTTTAAATCATTAATTCTTTGGTGGACTCACCCCTTTTCTTTAAATTTCTTTAAGTTGTTTAATTACTAAAATTCTAGTTCTCTTAATCATCTCCTTTTTCTTTTTTCTTTTGTATGTTTCATATATACCCATGAAATATTTATTGAAACAATTTTCTGAAAAAATAATATATTTCTATAAAAATTTTATATAAATAAAAAAGACAACTCCTTAACTATTTTTAATAGAGTTGTCTTTTCTACTCTGCAATTGTTTGTGAATCATCCATGCTTTGGTGGAACCACTCCTTCTCCTTAAATTTCTCTAAGTACTCTCCTTTCTAAGATTTTCTTTCCTCTCACCATCTCCTTTACTTATATATATTATATATATATTTCATTTTCATCCATAAAATTCCTATTTGAATGATTTTATTTCAATAAATATTTTTTGTTGAATGTGAACACAGTATTTTACTTTAGTTATAGTTCATTATATTCATAATGTAAAAAGACTGCTAACATATTCTGTTAACAGTCTATATATGTTTATCATAAATTATACAGTGGCTACAAACTCAATTTCAACTAATGCGTTTTTAGCTAATTGAGTTCCCCCTACAGTACTTCTGCTCGGGAAGTTTTCACTGAAGTATGATCCGTAAACTTCGTTCATTTTAGCAAAGTCAGAAAGGTCCTTTAAGAATACTGTAGTCTTAAATACTTTTGACATGTGACTTCCAGCAGCTTCTAAAATAGCTTTTCCATTTTCAATCGCTTGCTTAGTTTGCTCTTCTATAGTAGCTGGCACTTCTCCTGTTTCAGGGTTAATTGGTAATTGACCTGAAGTATATACAAAGTCCCCAACTCTAACCCCTTGAGAATATGGCCCAATTGCACCTGGCGCTTTAGTTGTTGAAATAATTTCTTTATTCATCTGCGATTCCTCCTAGTTTTTAATTCTTTAAGTATTATCGCAATATTTATGCCAAAGATGAATGAAAGCCTATCCCTAGCTGAAACCTAGTATTTTACTTATTTTAATTTTAATATATATATTATTAATCTTTAATTGTATATAAAATAGGTTATGCAGTACAACCTATTTATACCACTTTCCCCAATTTAATATCTATATGACTATTTCTTTATTGTCCTTATTCATTATGTATGTACTACAACTTCCACCTAGATTATTTATTACTAAATTTTTTAATTCCGCCACTGCCTTTTTTAAATCATCTTCCCTGACTTCATCTATAGATTCTATTACTAAAATAGCATTTTTAGTTTTCTCTGTAAGGATAGTTCTCTCAGCTTCTCGCCAATTTAAACAACGGCATATTACACTTTCATCATCCTTATATACAATTTCGCCTTCCTTTGGACTTTTATTATCAGTCTCTCCAAGGGGTATAAAGGATTCATCTCCATCCGCATGAGTAAGTCTTAAATTCCCTACAAATTTGTCCATATCCTCTCCACCACAAGGTAGGGCGTAATTAAGTGATATGGAATTATATATATCCACTAAAGGATTTATATTTCCTATTTCATTTCCCTTGCTAACTCTTTTCAGTAGATTTTCTATTGAAGCTCTACTTCCCTTTTTAGTTGGGAATTTTTTAAAAGCATCTCTCCATATGGATATACATTTGTTTTCACTAAATTGGCCACTACTTATATGATGAGTAGCCTTTTTTTCAGCTTCCCTAAGAAGGCTTTCATATCTAAAGCCATCTTTTATAGAGTTATCTATATGATTACATACTAATACTCCTATTTGAGCTTGAGGAAATAGATTCCAAAAGCCTTCTTCTATTATGAATTTTTTCATATGTATACCTCCCCTTTTATCCCTATTATAGCCTCCTATGTATTAAATGTATCCAACCAACTCAAAAATTTTTGTACCAACCAATATAGTTTTTTGGTTGCCTATGAAATCTTTGTTATGGATGGAGTAATCATTGTGATTTTGTATTATATTTACTTTAAAGTTAAATAATCCTATGTGTATTGGAGAGATTGCTATGAATAATGAAAACATAAAATATCCAATTCTTGAGATAAATTTAAATTCCATTTATCATAACGTGAACGAAATAACCTCTCGCTGTCATTGTAAAAATGTAAGTGTAGCTGGAGTTATTAAAGGCTGTGGTGGCATACAGGAAATTGCTGAAGAATTTATTAAAGGTGGATGTGATTTCTTAGCCAGCTCTAGAATTGAACAGCTTATCAAGTTAAAAAATAATAATGTTTCATGTGAAACTATGCTCATTAGAATTCCCATGTTAACAGAAGTAAGTGACTTAGTTCAACATGTAGATATTAGTCTCAATTCTGAAATTGACATTCTAAGGGCTATAGAAAAAGAATGTATGATACAAAATACCATCCACAAAGTAGTATTAATGTTTGATTTAGGAGATTTAAGGGAAGGTTGTATAAATGAGGATGAATTTATTCAATTAGCCCTCTTTGTAGAAAATGAATTAAGTCATGTTAAATTATATGGAATAGGCACTAATGTGGGATGCTATGGTTCTGTTAATCCTACTATTTCTAATCTTACTAGACTTTGTAATTTAGCTTCTTCAATTGAGGATAAAATCGGTAGACCATTAGATCTAGTATCTGGTGGAGCCACTTCATCTTTATTATTGCTTTTAAATGAAACTATACCATCTAAAATTAATAACCTAAGAATAGGCGAAGCCCTATTAACAGCTAGAGATTTACCAAAATATTATAATTATGAAATGGATTATATGAAACAAGATACCTTCACCTTAAAGGCCGAAATAGTTGAAATTAAAGATAAACCGTCTTATCCCATAGGTGAATTATCTGTAGATTCCTTTGGAAACAAACCCGTATATGAAGATAAAGGCATCCACAAAAGAGCACTCTTAGCCGTTGGAAAACAGGATTTTGGATCCCATGATAAACTTATTCCTAAGGACCCTAATCTTGAGATTATAGGTAGTAGTAGCGATCATTTAATTGTCGATATGGAAAAGGCTATACAAAATTATAAAATTGGAGATTCTATAGAATTGGCCACCTATTATCAATCTGTTTTATATTTAAGCAATAGTTCCTCTGTGACTAAAATTTGTATATAATTAAAATAAGTACAATTTTTCATAGAGAGAGGTAAGACATGATTAGTATTCACTGGAAACCAGACAAAAACTCCATAGTGCCTTTACGTAGGCAGATCATAAATTATTTCACTGATAAAATCAGTAAAGGACAGTGGCCCATTGGTTCCATTATTCCTCCCCAAAGGGATTTAGCTCGCTTATTTAATGTAAATCGCAGTACCATAGTGGCTGCATTAAGTGAATTGAAATCTCAAGGTTTAATAGAGGGTAATGGTAAAAGTGGTACAAAAATCATCAGTAGTTCAATTTTAGATTTAACAAAATCTCAGCCTGATTGGCAAACCTATATGAGAGAAGGAATACAAATTCCTAACTATAAAACTATAAAAACTATAAATGATATAGAATGGGATGACAAAATAATTAGGCTTAGCTCTGGAGAACCTTCTCCAGAGTTATTTCCAGATGGAAACATGAAAAAAATAGTCAATAAAGTATCAATAGACATGAACAACTTAGGTTATGAATGCCCCCATGGAATGTATCATTTGAGAGAAGAAATAAGTAAGTATTTAAAGGCACAAAATATTGATGCAGCTCCATCCTCCATACTCATAGTATCAGGAGCATTGCAAGCCATACATCTAATATCCATAGGCCTCCTCCAACCTGGGTCATCCGTGTTCATAGAAAAGCCATCATACATGTATTCTCTTCAAATACTTCAGACTTTAGGTATGAGAAGATTAGGTATTCCAATGGATCATGAAGGAATCATGGCCAAAGAAATCCCAAAATATGTGAAGAAACATAGATCTTCCATATTATATACCATACCCAATTTTCAAAACCCTACAGGGAACGTCATGTCTCAGGAACGTAGGAAAGAATTAATTAAAATATGCAAGGAAGAGAAGTTACCCATAATAGAAGATGATGTATATAGGGAACTATGGATTGACAACCCACCGCCCGATTCCCTTAAAAGTCTTGATAAAAGTGGTAACGTCCTATATATAGGTAGTATGTCTAAAGCCCTAAGTCCAGGTCTAAGAATAGGTTGGATAGTAGGTCCTGATTCTGTCATATCCCATTTGGCAGATATAAAAATGCAAATGGATTATGGTTCCAGTTCCTTATCTCAATTAACCGTTGCTAAATGGCTATCTACAGGTCTTTATGAAGAGCAAGTTGATTTTTTAAGAAAGGAACTTCGTATAAGAAGAGACATTGCGTTAAACGCCCTAAATAAATATTTTTCAAATATGGCCACATGGCATATTCCCCAGGGAGGATATTATGTATGGGTAAAATTAAAGGGGAAAATAAATATGCATAAACTCTTTGAAGAAGGATGTAAATCTGGTGTTTTACTTTATCCTGGATATGTATATGAATCTAATTCAAATACTAATATTAGAATCTCTTATTCTTATGCATCCCATGAGGACATAGAGAAGGGATTACATATATTATCTAATATTGTACAAAGACTTCTTCATGATTAACTATATTAATTTGTAAAAGAGTCTAAGATGTTTTTCTTAGACTCTTTTGTTAATTCAGCTTTATATTTTTTCCACTTGTACGACACAATTATGAAAGGCCGTATTGTCTCCTATATCTGTTAATCTATCTTTTATTAAATTATTTACTCCATTTTCATTTTCCCAATTGCCAAAGAATACATGAA
Organism: Anaeromicrobium sediminis; assembly: GCF_002270055.1. Lineage (NCBI taxonomy): Bacteria > Bacillati > Bacillota > Clostridia > Peptostreptococcales > Thermotaleaceae > Anaeromicrobium > Anaeromicrobium sediminis. The sequence continues at coordinate 28,792 of NZ_NIBG01000004.1, forward strand.
CTATACCTTCTTTTATACTATCCGTTATTTTAGCCTTTAAAGTAATTGTCCCTATTTTATTAAATATTTTTACTAAATCTCCATTTTCTATATGTCTATCTTTAGCATCCTTAGGGTTTATACTCAATATACTCTCTTCCTTTAGTTCATCCACATTAGCATATTGAGAATTAATTCTATTCTTTGAATGGGTAGTTAAAAAACTTAAGGGATATTTTTTGACTATATCTGAATCTTTTCCCTCTTCTGGTTCTATATATTCTGGTAGTGGACTGGCTCCCCATTCTTCCTTTACTCGCTCACAATAGAACTCTATTTTCCCTGATTGTGTATTAAATTCCAAATTCTCAAAGGCAATGTCTTCGCTGTTTTTAGGTAGATATGGTTTTTTCCTAAGTTCTTCAATAGTCACATTATGGCTAGATTCTCTCAATATATTTTTTATCAAATCTTCATCATTATCTAACAGATATTTTTCATCAAAACCAAACCTTTTACTTAAAAGTTTATAGATTTCACTCTCATGTTTACATTGTCCTGGAGGATCTATTAGCTTATCTTGAAGATGGATATACGGATGTCCATAACTTTTAATTAAATCATAGTATTCAAAGGGGCTAGCTACAGGTAATACTATATCTGCCATCTTTGAAGTATCTGTCATGAATAAATCACAGACTACTACGAAATCCAGATTATTCATATTCTCTCTTAATCTTTTAGTATTAGGATTGGAAGTCAATGGGTTTGCCATTTGAATCCACATACCTTTAATTGGAGGGTTTTCCTCTGTTCCTAAGATAGTGGCTAACTTACCAATAGGTATGGACCTAATTTCATCTGGTTTTTCAGGGCTAATGGGCCACTCAAAACCTTCTCCTTGTCCATTATCCACATATAGACAGGCTCCACTTTTACCAATACTTCCTGTTAAAGGAGGTATTAAACTTATGGCTCTAGAAGTTTGCCCTCCATTAGTGTAACGTTGAACTCCAAATCCCATTATTAATGCATACTTTGGGTGTTTTTTAATTAAACTAACTAGCTTTTCTATTTTTTCCTTGTCTATTTCAGTTATTTCATTTACTTTTTCTAGAGAATAATCTTTAACTAATTCCTTATATTCTTCATATCCATAGGCATATTTATTAATAAATTCTTCATCTATACTATTTGATTTTATAAGCTCATTTCCAATACCTAGGGCTAAGGCTCCATCAGTTCCTGGTCTTGGGCATAAATGCAAATCACTATTTTTACTCGATTCATTTATTCTTGGATCAATAGTCACTAATTTGCTTCCATTTTTAACTGCCTTATTTATATGATTCATCATTTGTGGATGGGTAAAAGCAGGATTCTTCCCCCATAAAATAATCAAATCTGAGTTTATAAGGTCTTCCATATCATTATGTTTCCTATCTCCATAAGTTAAATTTATTGCTTTAGATATGGCCCCCTGGCATAGACTTCCCTCTTTCGTGGTAAATCCACCAAATTGATACCAAAATCCCCTATCACATTCCCTAGCAATTCCAAAGGTCCCCGACCCTTTGTAATACATGACAGATTCAGGCCCATGATTATCTCTTATGGCAGATAGATTTTCATAAATAGCATCTATTGCCTCATGCCAACTAATAGGCTCAAATTTATCTTCGCCCCTATTTCCTACTCTCTTTAAAGGAGCCATTAATCTACCTTCATTATTTACTATATTATGAAAATTATTTCCCTTAATACAACTTATACCCCTTGTAACAGGATGATCCTTATCTCCCTTTACCTTTAATACCTTCCCGTCCTTTATCTGTACCTTAAGACCACACGTACCAAAGCAATCCCTAGGGCAGACAGTTCTATAATCCTTCATATTACTTCACCCCTTATACTTCACTTATTTTCTCCATTATACTATATATAAACTAACTACAAATCAATAAACTCTGGATACCTACAAGTTTCTATAAATAAAAAATTTTTCAGCAGGTGGAACATCAGTATCCCACTCGCTGCAAACATTTACGAATCTTCTACCCTCATTATAAAATTCACACTCTAGAATCTGATAGTGACTTACCTGTGAAACGTTTTTATTTATAGAAACGTAGTAGGTTAACACTACGCCTGGATAACAAATAATTTTCCCATATATTTAAACAGGGATAGTGTCTCCACTATCCCATAAATTAATAAATCATATAAACCTACTTTTATTCATTTCCTCCAGTAATTCTTCCTTTTCCTAATGATATGAACTTCTTAAGTGGCATCAATCCTATTATTATAGTAGTAAGAACCCCTTCCAATCCTGCACTAGAATAGTTATATACTATAGAGTACCACCATACATTCATACCCTCTGGTGCATACTGACCAAAGAATATAACTCCCGATAATACATTTAAATTTACACTTACAAATACGGCAAGTAAACAACCCAATATCACTTTTACCTTTTTATGATTTCCAAAAGATCCTGCAATACCTAGCATCATAGTAGATAATATATAGTCTAATAAAAACTGAATAGGATGAACTATAAAATAACCATTTAATAATTTTAGGAAACCAAATATTAATCCTCCTGTAAGACCTACTGCATTTCCATATATTAAGGATAATAACATTACAGGCAACATGGAGAATAGGCTTATACCTCCTCCTTGAGGATATTTTATAAATTGAATAAGGTATAGTATATAAGACAGGGCACTAAACATGGATACTATCACCATAGTTCTAGTGTCAAATTTATTTTTTCTAAGTTTCATTATGTAATATGCAAAGAATATTACACTTAATAATCCTATAATTCCATTAATCATAATATGTCCTCCTTATGTTCTTTCCTTGTAAGCCATATGCCAAAATTCCATCTCATATATACTAGCTTTAATAAATATATCCCTTAATTTTTTCCTTTCTGACTCACATATATTTTCACAAATTCTATCAGTATACTCAATCCATGCATCTGAAAAATCTGTAAATCCTTCTGAACCATATAATTCTATCCAATGTCTATAAAAATTATTTTCTAATTCGTTCCCATGATTTTCTAATAAATACTTACCTATGTAGTTATAACTCCATGTGCAAGGTAATGTGGCTATGGCAATTTCTCTTATGTCTCCAGTTAGAGCCAATGCTTGCATATAACTTGTATAACTAGATGTGGTTAGATCATATTCACATTTTTCCACTTCTTCCGGTTCCATTCCAAAATCTTTTAAATACTTTATATGAACTGCCGTTTCGTCTTCCATAGTTCCCTTTATGGATTTGTAGAAGAATTTCATATCTTTCATGGTCTGGGCTTTCACTACACCCACACAAAATACCTTTGCATATTCCTTAAGATACAAGTAATCTTGTATAAGATAATATTTAAACTTCTCCTTGTCTAAAGTTCCATCTGCTATTTCCTTAATAAAGGGATGGATTAAATACTCTTCCCATACGGGCTTTACTTCCTCAAATAAATAATCAGTAAATTTCATTTTAGTCACCTTTCTTCATATTTGCTAGGTCCTAGTAAGTAAAAAAGGCATACTCCGTATGCTTCGCTAAGGAACCCTATGGTTCCTTTCGACGATTACTAACGTAATCTGAGCATCCTCCTTTAAAGAGGCAGGGGAATTCTTCCCCCACACCCCTTACTTTTTTTACTTATGCACAATTTGGAGAATATGATAATTTCCTAGTAAGTAAAAAAGCCATATTCCAGCATGGAATATGGCTTTATAGTTCTATTTTACAAATATAACTATGTATATTTAACAAGCTTTCCTCCGCTGGTATTATCCAGATCAGGTACAAGAGTTGGTGAATATTCACCTCTCAGCCTTTAGGCACCCCTAGCAAAATATTTTATTTTCATATTAATTATAAATGATTCTTAAATAAATATCTATCTATTTTAGTAGATATCCTTATTTTTAAAGGTTTTTATGAAATCCTCTATTATAGGTTCATCTGGAGGATTTATTGATTTTGGTATATCATCTATATTAAAAAATCTTAGATCTTTACTTTCATCTTTATCTAGTTTTAATTCTCCCTTATAATCCCTAGTTATATATACGGAAGATACAATATATACTTCATCTCCATTTGGATATATATGATGCATCCTCTCTCCTGAATATGTTCCAAACAACTCTAAATTAGATACAGTTAATCCCGTTTCTTCTAATACTTCTCTCTTTGCTGTCTCTTCTAATAATTCTCCTAACTCTAAAGCACCGCCAGGTATACCCCACATGTTATTATCTGTCCTTTGTTGTAATAAAACTTGACCATCTTCGTTAATGATTAAAACTCCTGCTGCACACATAACTAAAGGCCTATGTCCTACTATCTTTCTCAACTCCATTATATAGTTTCCCATAACATTCTCCTACCCTATAATCTTAATTTATCTACTGGATTAATAGATGGATTATAAGAATCCTCTAAATAAATTTCTTTAATTATATTGTCCTTTGTAATTACATTCATTGTAGTACTTAGGGTATATCCCTCTTTGTTTATTGCATAATACACATGCATAACTAATCCCGTATCTTTTCTTACTATTTTAGTAACCGGTATATAATGATTGATAAACTCATTAAACTCTCTTAACTCTTTTCCAACAAATTTATCATTAATTTCCTTTTGGGCTAACTCTCTATTTTCAAAATCTAAGGAAATGTTTTCTTCTTTCGGTTGCTTTTCTAATTGGCCTGAATTTGTAAATACAACGGTCTCATCCTCTTTCCAATCTAAGTTTACAGAACCATTATATTCATCTAATTTAGCATTAACTATATAGTCATTTTCTATATATAAATAAAGGGCCGTTGAATCTTCATCTTCCGTTCCTTCATAGATATACATTATATTTACATCTGGATTATCACCATCTTCATCTTTTAGGAAAGTGACCATTGTAGGCTCATTTTGTAAGTACTTACCTAGGTCTTCATCTAATCCAACAAAATTCTTTATTTCTTCACTCACTTCTATTATATTTCCATCAGTAATCTCTATTTTTTTCTGTTCTACCTTATTTTGGGTTTCTACAACTTGTTCCTTTACTATATTTTCTGATTTTACCTCTTCTGCTTTAAAACCCATACAACCTGCTAGTCCTAATGTTAATGTACCAATAACTGATAATGCTGCCAAATAATTTTTATATTTTTTCATTTTATTAAATCTCCTCATCATATAGTTACTTCATCTTATACTACAACCTATCTTTTATCTATCCCATATATATATTATCATGAATTCATTATTATTATGTTAACAAAATCTTAATTTCCATTATTGGATAAAATATAAGGGCGTACTAAAAAGTACGCCCTTATATTTTAATTATATCCTATCATTACAGCAAGTATCATTACAATAGATGAAAGTACAAATAGTATTCCTTGAAATTTAAGCTGGAATTTAGCCCATTTACTCCAATCAAGTCTTGCAACAGCTAACATTCCCATCAAACAACCTGAAGTTGGTACGATTAAGTTGGTAAAACCGTCTCCTAGTTGGAATGCAAGAACAGCCACTTGTCTTGTAACACCTACTAAATCGGCAAGTGGTGCCATTAAAGGCATTGTCAATGCTGCTTGTCCTGAGCCAGATACAACAAAGAAATTAAACACTGATTGGAATACAAACATAAACCAGGCTGAAACAGCTGCTGGTAAAGATCCTATAGTATTTCCTATTCCATGAAGAACTGTATTTAATACAGTTGGCGTTGTAGGATCTGATCCTCCAAGAACAAGTATAATTCCCTTTGCCATACCAACAACCAATGCTGCACCAAGTAAATCTTTGGCTCCCTCTCTAAATGAACTAGCAATATCATTTAACCTCATGTTATTTAAGTTGAAAATAATACCTATAACCCCTGAAACAATCCCCATTACGAAGAATTGGGTAGCAATTTCAGGAAGGTAATATTCATATTTCATTACTCCATATATAACCCAAATCATACCTAAAAATACAGTTAATAAAATTAACTTATGACCCATCTCAAATTTAACTTCAATATTTTCTTTATTCTTAAAGTCCTCTCTATACTGTTTATCTGATTCATACGAAAGGGATAAAGTAGGATCTTTCTTGATTTTTTTAGCATATCTCCAAGTATAGATAATTCCTATAGTTGTAAAGAATACCCACAAAGAAAATCTAACACCAGCTCCCGACATAACAGGTACTCCTGAAACCCCTTGAGCAATAGCAACACTAAATGGATTCATCCATGAAGTTGCAAAACCTATTTGTGTTGCCGTGTACGTAATCATTATACCCGTTATACCATCATATCCCATCCCAATCAATATGGGCACAAGGATCATTGCAAAGGGTATAGCCTCTTCACCCATACCAAATACTGCTCCACCTATAGAAAATAGTGCAAATAATATTGGTATAATAGCGCTTTCCGCACCCTTAGTCTTTTTAATCATTGCCATCATTCCTGTTTCAACTGCACCCGTCCTTAATATGATTCCAAATGCACCACCAATCACAAGAATAAATGCAACTACGCCAACTGCAGAACCCCATTTACTACCACTAACCAAACCTTCAAATGCGTAGTTAACAATTCCTACACCACCACCTGGTTCAAACCATTTAATACCATTCTTTACTGAATTCCCATTATCGTCTGTTAAAATTTTAAAACTCTCAGGAATAGGTACGGTTCTTGATTTTTCTACACCTTTGTAAACATAGGTTATATCTTTCGTTTCAAATTGCCCAACTGGAATTAAATAAGTTAAAAGTGCGGCAAATAATACGACAAAGAAAATAATTACATAAGTATCAGGCATTTGCCAAGATTTATTCTTTCTTTGTTCCTTCGTCTTGTTTTCTACTGACATAATAACTCCCCTTTCTTCATTCTCTACTATTGAATTTATTTTTCACATTATTATATAGGCAAGTTCTATGCCAATGTAATAACAGGGAATTTTATGTTTTTAAAGACTAAATATTCTTTAATGGTTACTTATTGACAACCATTAAGCAACCATTAAACGCCATTATGAACCATTAACCCCTTTAATAATACTTCTCCTTTAGGACTTAATCTTGTTCCATGTTTTCCTTTATTTTTAATGATTAATCCCATTTTCTCTAATTGTTCTAGTCTATTGCGCATCTGATATTTTGTCATTTCATATTTCGTTCCAATTGTTCCTTCACTCAATTTCTCTCGCCCTACTATTTGGCCCTTTCTACTAAATATATCTATCTGTTGTAATATATATATTTGTTCTTCATTTAAATGGATATCTATATTTTTACTCTCTCCATTATTTTCATTATGAATTATGTCATGAAAAAATCCTTTATCCGGTATGTCTTTCAAAGTTAGATATTTTCCTTCTCTAACGGCTAGCATATAAGTCAATGTATTTTTCAATTCTCTCACATTCCCATGCCAATCATACTTTAATAATTGATTCATTGCATCATGAGATATTTTTATATCTTCTGTGGTTCCAACTTCTATAAAATAGTCCATTAAATTTGAAATATCCATTTTCCTCTCCCTCAAAGGAGGTAATTGAATATATCCCATTTTCAATCTATAATATAAATCTTCTCTAAATTTTTTCTCCCTTACCATTTTAACCAAATCCTTGTTGGTTGCTGCAATGATCCTAACATTGATAGGCTTGATTTCTGTTCCACCAATTCTCATTACTTCCTTTTCTTGAAGGACCCTAAGTAGTCTTGCTTGTACTTTTAATGATATATCCCCAATTTCATCTAAGAATATAGTTCCTCCATCAGCCTGTTCAAATAGACCAGCTTTTCCTCCTTTTTTGGCTCCAGTAAAGGCCCCCTCTTCATATCCAAAAAGCTCACTTTCAATCAACTCGTCTGGTAGGGCACTAAAATTAACTGCTAAAAAAGGTCCTTTTCTTATTTTTGATTCCCTATGAATAGCACTGGCAAATAGCTCTTTACCCGTTCCGCTTTCCCCTTCAATCAGTATGGTCAAACCACTTATAGCCAGTTTTTTTGCAATTGCTTTTACTCTTTTTATAGACTCACTCTCTCCAACAATATCCTCAAAGGTATATTTTGCATAAAAGCCTTTATTAATCAGTTCTCTTCTCAGTTTTTCATTAGTCTCAATTGTTTCTTTTACACCCTTAAAAACTGCAATGACAGAATCATCTTGAATGAGATACAATTTGTTTACGAAAACTTCTACCCCATTAATATTGAAAATCTTTCCTTCACATATGTTTTTATCCATTAAAAAGGAGAGTAGATTTTTATTGTAAATTACATTGTTAACACTTTTTCCTATTGCTTTCCTATAACCTAACTTTAGTAGCTTCTTCAAATTTTCATTAAGAACGCTCACATTTCCATTTTTACTATAAACAAGCAATCCATCATTAAGTCCGTCCATAACCAAATGTAAATGATTATTCAATTCTAATATTTCATTCCTTGACTTTGCTAGTCTCTTTGCCACATTAATAATCTTTTCAAGATATTTCTGTGAAAATATGCCAGCTTTTTCATTAAGGATATCTAGTCTACTCAATATTTTTGTTATTGTTGTAAAATCCATAATTCTTGTTCCTATATCATATATTTCTTCCACAAAGCCAGGCACCTTGTCTACTTCCCCTGGGGTTATGGCAATATTAACTTTTTTAAAAGATTCTTTTATGCCTGGATAATAGGGAATATATTTTAAGTAGTCAATTCCTATCCTCTTTAATATTTCAATACTTTCATAGGTTGATTCTGGGTCATCATTAACTAAAAGTACCTCTGTATCAGGGGAAAGTAAGACAATTTTATCAATAAAATCATAACTTACAGTTCTCTGAGCAGTGACTATTTCACAGGTAGTATCCAATAGTTTTAACTCTAACAAATCATTTTTTACGGCTTCACTAGATAATATGACTAAATCGTCCCTTATTATTTCATCTATTCCTGCTTCTGTGGCATAGCTATTTATGAAAATCCTATCCGATAAATACTCCTTTAACTGTTTCACTAATGCGCTCCTAGTCTGCTCTGAACCAGCTATAAGGGTAATACTTTTTTTCATATGTACACCTCCCCAAAATCTTTATTCATTAAAACTAATTTCATAATAAAAACGCTAGATATTATACATTATATAGTATCCAGCGTTAAAACCATTATACTTCTTACTTTTCAAAGGTTCCTTTCACTAAAATCTCTCCATTTAGAATCATTACTTTCCCCATGGCAATCACCGTGTCTATCTCTAAATTATCTTTATTCAATAAGACCAAATCTCCATCTTTGCCTTCTTTTATATAACCCTTTTGCGTTAAATTTAATAGATCAGCAGGATTTGCAGTAATAACTTTAAGTGCAGTAGATATATCTATTCCTTCATCAATTATAGCATCTCTAACTTCTCCATATAGGGATGTGACCTTTCCTATATTTAAGCCTATAAATTGACCCTTTTCATTGAAATTAGGAAGACTTCCTTGTCCATCAGAAGTAAAGGTTATATTTTTTATAGAAACACCTTCATCTAGCATAATCTTTAAACCCTTACTACACTTAGTTTCCCCTTCTTCTAAATCTTTCTTCGTAGTACTTGTAGTAAAATCTACTATCCCACCTTTTTTTGCATATCCAATTCCCCTATTGAAAATAGATTCATTCCTATTCATATGAGTTGGTATGAATTGTCTTATTGGTATCTCTGTCTTTTCAATGATTTCTTCTAAAAATTGAAGCTCTCTATGGCCATCTCCCATGTGAATATTTACAACCCCTCCTTTTCCAGATAATATACCGCCTACTCTTGCTTGAGCAGCAAGCTTTGCAATATCTTCAACAGTAGGCTGTGAAGAACGATGGTCTGACAGAGCAATCTCTCCAACACCAATTATTTTATCTATAAGGATAATATCGTCTTGAAGATTTCCAGTGACTGTTCTAATAGGCACCTGATAAGAACCTGTATATGCATAAGTACTAATACCTTCTTCTTCTAATGCCCTTGCTTTTGCCAATAGATTTGTCATAGTTCTTGTTGTTCCATCTGTTCCTAAACATCCAACTACAGTTGTAACACCTCCTGTAGTAATATCCGTTAGCTGAATCTCTGGTGTTCTTGTTCTAAAGCTACCTTCTCCTCCGCCACCACAAATATGAACATGAGCATCTATAAATCCAGGTACTACAATTTTCCCAGTGGCATCAATTATTTCAACATAAACAAAACTTTCAGGCATATGAATATTATCTAAGATATAACCAATCTTATCTCCTGTTATAAGAATATCTTTTTTCCCTATATAATCAGGTGTATATACTTCTCCATTTTTTATTAGCTTCAACATAAAAGTACTCCTTTCCATATATAAATAGTTCTCTTTTAAAAATATTGCATATTTCATGCCAACTTTATCTATTTTCATATATACAAAAATAAAAACCATTTAAAGATATGATCTTTAAATGGTTTTTATTAGGTTATCTTGTAAATACATAAGTATTATTATCTGACATACTTTCATTGAAACTGTAGTTATCTTCTTTAAATTCTTTTAATAACTCCATATTTTCTATTTTATTTTTTATAATGTAATCTAACATGCTTCCCCTAGCCTTTTTGCTATATGTTCCTATAGTTTTATATTTACCATGAGAAATCTCTTCCTTAAATTCAATAGTAATCATATCTTTCTTAATCATCTTACTAAATTCATTTGAAGCCAGGTTAATTATACACTTCTCATCTTTAAATATATTATTTATTTCCTTTTGCCAATAGGAATATAAGGTTTTATTAGGACATACATTCATCTTCATATCTAAACGATATGGTTTTATTTCATCAAATGGACTTAATACTCCATAGAGAGCAGATAATATATACACATGCTTTTGTAAAAACTCATATTCATCCTTAGAATAATTGTACATATCTAATTGTTTAAAAACTTGTCCTGTATAGGCTAAAATAGCTTTATTAGTTTCTAGCTTTTCATGATTTTCATACTTTTCATAGGTTTCTTCTAATATTTTTCCTTTTAATTTTAGTTTTTTTGCCATTTCATCCTTAGTAAAAGTCTTTATCTTCCTAACTAATTCATCTGCCTTTTCTTGAAATGTTGGTATATATGAATTTTCATTGTTTTTATTAGTAAAATCCTGTGTTTTACTTGGTGATATAATTATTTTCATGGGTTTTCTCCTCTTTAAATTATTAAAATTCCTTATATATTTTTTACCCCTATTATATTTTATATAAACTAATACCTTTCATCTATTATTAATTTTTTCATTACTATAGTTTAAAAGCAAACAAAAAAGAATCTAATAACATTAGATTCTTTTTTGTATTATGTAACGAATTCGTTACTTTACTATTTTCTTATTATGCAGCATCTGTAGTTTCATTATCTTCTTCATCTACTACTTCTATTACGCCTTCTTCTTCTATTACTTCTATTACTTGATCTTCATCAGACTTCTCTTCTTCGTCTTCTTCCACTACTTGGTCTTCATCAGACTCTTCTTCTTCGTCTTCTTCCACTACTTGGTCTTCATCAGACTCTTCTTCTTCGTCTTCTTCCACTACTTGGTCTTCATCAGACTCTTCTTCTTCGTCTTCTTCCACTACTTGGTCTTCATCAGACTCTTCTTCTTCGTCTTCTTCCACTACTTGGTCTTCATCAGACTCTTCTTCTTCGTCTTCTTCCACTACTTGGTCTTCATCAGACTCTTCTTCTTCGTCTTCTTCCACTACTTGGTCTTCATCAGACTCTTCTTCTTCGTCTTCTTCCACTACTTGGTCTTCATCAGACTCTTCTTCTTCGTCTTCTTCCACTACTTGGTCTTCATCAGACTCTTCTTCTTCGTCTTCTTCCACTACTTGGTCTTCATCAGACTCTTCTTCTTCGTCTTCTTCCACTACTTGGTCTTCATCAGACTCTTCTTCTTCGTCTTCTTCCACTACTTGGTCTTCATCAGACTCTTCTTCTTCGTCTTCTTCCACTACTTGGTCTTCATCAGACTCTTCTTCTTCGTCTTCTTCCACTACTTGGTCTTCATCAGACTCTTCTTCTTCGTCTTCTTCCACTACTTGGTCTTCATCAGACTCTTCTTCTTCGTCTTCTTCCACTACTTGGTCTTCATCAGACTCTTCTTCTTCGTCTTCTTCCACTACTTGGTCTTCATCAGACTCTTCTTCTTCGTCTTCTTCCACTACTTGGTCTTCATCAGACTCTTCTTCTTCGTCTTCTTCCACTACTTGGTCTTCATCAGATTCTTCTTCATCTTCTTCCACTATTTGATCTTCATCAGCATCTTCGTCTTCATCATCTATTTCAATAGTACCCGTTTCTCCATCATAATCTACCTTTAATCCTAATTCTTCTGCAATAAATCTTAAAGGTACAATTGTTCTATTGTTCATTATTTGGGCTGGAACATCAATAGTTTTTTCTTCTCCATTAACAAAAACTTTTCCATCTTTTAATTGGAAAATAATTTCTGAATCTCCCTTGCTAACTATTACCTTTCTTTCTTCACCATTCCATGTAACATTTGCTCCAAGACCTTCTGTAATAGCTCTTACAGGAATTAATGTTCTACCATTCTTAATTACAGGTGGTGTATCAAATTTAAAGTATCCTCTTTTCTTTATAATGTTCTCTACAGGAATTACCTTAGCATCAGGATTTTTTGCTGCAATTTCCTCTGCTCTTTTTCTTAAAACATTTAATTCTTTTTCTGAGTATATCTTTTTAATTAATCTTTTCATTTCTGATTTTATCTTTTTCATTTCTTCTTTTACTTCTTTTAAATCCATCTCTGCATCTTTAAGATCTTTTAATAAGCCTTGTGCCTCTTCAAGTTTATCACTTTTCATTATTTTCTCTAATCTTTTTGCTACATCTTCTTTTTGAAGTTTTCTTTTATTTTTAATATATTTTTCTAACTGATTTTTCTCTAGTTCTCTTGCCTTTTCCAAGTGATTTTGAGCCATTTTCTTTGTTTTTTCAGCTTGTTTTTTAACCCTTTCTCTTGATTTTTGTAACTGTTTAGTAATATTGTATTTATACTTATTTTCTTTACACCAATCCTTTTTACCCTCTTTTTTCTCTGCATTTGCAACAATTCCAAGTGGACTGGCAAAAACAAATGCTGTCATAACAGATATTGACACTATTTTCTTTAACTGCTTATTCACGGTTTTGTCCTCCTTTGTTTTTGTAACCTGAATCTATCATAGGATACGTATATATATTTTTTTTAGGTACCTCATATGAATTTTTTTTTATATTTTGTCGGTTTTTTTTATTTTTTAGTATGATTTATGAAAATTTTATAAGAAGATCAAATTAAAAAGTACTGGCTTAATAAATTAAGCCAGTACTTTTATAATTTTTAATTTTCTTTATTCTGTTTATTAATCGTCGTCTTTTTCATCATCGTCATCATCTTTTTCTTTATCTCTTTTTGACTTTTTATTTTTCATCCCTTTTTTTGACTCTAAATATTCTTTTCTCTTTTCTTCATCTTCACGTTTCTTATTTTTATTAAACTCTTTAATTCTTTCTTTAATTCTTTTTTTCATCTCTTCTTTAATTTTTTCTTGTCTCTTTTTCTTTCTCTCTTTCATAATTTGAAATTTTTTCTTCTTATTTTCCTCTAAGAGTTTTCTATGTTCATCTTTATATATTTTTTTAAGTTCCTGAACTTTATTTATCCTAGTAGGATCTAAATTTTTCTTTTTAAACTCTTCTTTAGAGATATTTTTCTCTTTTAATTTCTCTTTTAATCGCTCTTTATTATCCTCTATTTTTTTATCACTTTTCCTATTTCCTTTATCTTTCTTAGTCTTTCCTTTTGATTCAACTAGGCCTTCATCCACTATATCTTGTACTTTCATTTTCTTAATCTGTTCTAGTGTTTTATTTTCATTTTTTTCTTTTGATTTCTTATAAACCTCATATTTTCCTATGGATACTTCCTGCTTTTTAGCTTCTTTTAAATCTTCTTTATTTCCTTCCACATATACAAGATTTACTTCTTCTAGTTCTATCTTTTCTTTCATCTTGCTTTCAATGTGCTTTTCTAACTCTTTAGTTTTTTCTTTAAAATCATCCTTTATGACAGTAGTGGATATAAGTACTGAATTTTTTTCTTTTGTAATATATTCCTTTTCCTCTGCATTTCTGATTATGATAGATAGGGCTTCTTCAATAGGCTTGCCCTTAAGATCTTCATCAATAAGTTCCTTTCCTTCATTATTAAGAGGCACTGCCTTTATTACTTCATTCTTTTTATTAATTTCAAATTCTATACTAGGATTAATATCTACACTAACTACTGCCGCAGCCCCATGACTTACATGATTAAATATATTCATCTTATTTATTAATGTAACAGAGAAAATCATCATTATAAAAATAGCAGCAATTAGGCCAAGATTTTTATAAGAAACTTTTTTCTCCTTATAAATATCATCTTTCACAAAAATAATTCTTTTTCCCACATCTAAATTATCTTTTTTTACAACCTTTATATATTCCATGCTATCCGTAAGAATAATTGCAAAGTCTTCTTCTATTTTCATAACACATCCTCTATAGACCACTTTGTACACCTCCTAGAGTCTGTCCAATATAGTTCTTTAATAGTTCTAAATCACTACCTAATATCACCACTGTAGCTATAATAAATTTTCTACTTCTTTTTAAAATTTTTGCAGTGACATCTAATTCTTCAATTATTTTTTTACTTGGCAAGGTCTTTTTCCGCATTAATGCTTCTTTCAATTCTTTATTATTTGCAATATGTTTAGCAATGCGTAAACCATTGGCCCTAGTATCTACATGCTTTGGTGCTTCCTCTACCAAATCAAAGAATGTAATGTCAAAGGGTTTTAATCTTTCTTCAAGCTCTTTTATTTCATTTTTTAATGTAAGGGATTTTGTAAAATCTTCCATTTGAAAATGTTTCTGAAGCTTGTCCTTTTCATCCTCTTCAAATTGACTTATTGGAACTACTTTATTATGTTTGCTATTTTTCCTCAGATAATCTGTAATTCTATTTTTTATAACGATTTCTGCAAATCCTATAAAACTTCCTCGAGAAGGTTCATATTTATCAATTGCTTCATTAAAAGCTTCTATCCCTATACTATATTCCTCACTGTTCTCTGATTCAATATATTTATTCAATTTATTAGATATGGTCTTTATGATAAAGGGTATATACTCTTCAATAATTTTTTCTCTTTCCTGTGTACTTCCGTTTTTAATTTTTTCTAGTCTTTTCGTTAAGGAGTCCTTACGAAAAAAATCAAATAGGCGCGCCAAATTATACACCTCCGTATATATATATTCGCAAACCCATGGAAATTTAGGTACCATCTTTTAAATTTAATTAATGATAGGCTTTGTTTTAGTTTACATAATATATCTTACTTAAGTATATACGTTATGTAAATCAAAACAAAGCCTATGGAATAAATTACAAAAGAGACGAAATTCGTCTCTTTTAATATATGATTCAGTATTTAATTTATAAAATCTATATATTTAACATTAACTGAACTGCATTAATTTTCACTTTTATTGACTTCATTTGTCTACTGGTTATTTTCTCATCACCTATTAATTTGCCCACTAACAGAGGAGAATTTACTGAGTGTTTTTTATAATTTTTATTTACTTGCCTATAATTATAGTTAGCATAACAATATAAACAATTATGGGCACATGTATTGTACTGGCCTATATCTATACTTTTCATACACCCACAAAATTCCCTTTGATTATTATCTTTTTCCATATCTATATTTGACCCTATTATTTTACTTATTAAATTGCCATCTATACATTTTCCCTTTTTAATTCCACAGCTACTTAAGTCTATTGGTTCTGAACAAGTTTCAATGGTTATATTATACCTTTGTCCTATGTTAGAAAATTTATTTGCCAATTGAAACATATCCCTTTCTTCTAGCTTAATTAACTTTAAGGACTTTGCATTTTTCCTAGTATTTTTATATGGGTCAATAAAACTTATTATACACCTTTCTGTGTAATTACTTAGCTCCTCTGCAAATTTCTCAAACCATTCGTAATGGTACTCTTTGCTATAATTTTCATTAATAAGTATGGGATCATATCTCCATATGACCCTTTCTTTCCCTATTTTCATAGATAATTCTTTAAAGGTACTTATTATATCCTTCTTTTTTCTCATATTAACTTCAATATCTTCCCTATAGGGAGTTAATGTAAATTGAAAATAATAAGGATAATTCTTTAGTTCTTTTAATCTATCCATCATAGGCAGAGGATCTTTAGTCCAAAATACAAAACAGTCTACCACATGAGGATTTAACTTAATTTCACTTACTTGCCTTCTATTGAAAGGATTTTTCACATAGACATACCCCTCTTTTAGTCTATTAAAAAACCAATCACTATAAAAAGCTGGTATATCAGTTCTTCTGCTCGCACTTATAATCATAATGACGTCCCCTTTTGTAGTATATTCCCTCTTATATCTTATCATTTATCAATTGAGAAAAAGGTCATTTATTAATGGAGAAAAAGGTCATTTATTATTGAAAAAAAAGGTCGTTATATGATGAAAAGCCCTTTAGTTTTCAAACTAAAAGGCTTTTGGGGTTTATTATTTTATTAAGGGGCTAGGGCTATATATTTAAAGATTCCTTTATTACTTTTTCCGTTAGATTCTCTTTAATTATATTTGATATTTTACCATTATCTGTTGTAACCACACTTGGGAAAGTATCAACAGATAATCTCTCTGCAATTCCCTTTGACTTATATACATCAACTCTTGAGACAGCTATCTGTCCTTTAGTTTCTTCTTCTATTCTTTCAATCACTGCTAATAATTCTCTAGAAGCTTCGTCTATCGCATTATATAGATATATAAGTCCTGGTTTTTCACATTGCATTATTTGATCTTTAAATGCTTCTTCTTCTGCTATATATTTTTCTGCAGCAAATCCAGCTATGGCTCCATCACCAACGGCTGTGGCCACTTGTTTTAGCCATTTATCTCTCACATCACCTACTGCATACACTCCACTTAGGTTTGTTTCCATCCTGTCATTAGTAGGTATATATCCTCTGTTATTAAGAGTTATCTGATCTTTAAACAATTCCGTATTAGGAATATATCCTATGAACTCAAAGCAATTGTCACACTCTACAGGTATTAGTTCATTAGTTTTAACATCCTTAAGAACTACTTTATCTAAGTGTCCATCACCTTCAAAACTATGAACTACCGTATTCCATACGAACTCCATCTTTTCATTCTTAAGGGCTGCTTCTTTAGCGATCTCATTACAATCCATAATTCCTTCATCATGCATAACAGAAACAGTAACCTTCTTTGCAAACTTAGTTAAGAACATGCCCTCTTCAATAGCTGCATCTCCAGAACCTATGACCACAACATGCTTATCCGTGTTAGCTGCTGCATCGCAAGTAGCACAAAATGAAATTCCCTTATCAAATAGATAATTTTCTTCATTTTCAGCACCAGTAACTCTTGGACGTCCACCTGTGGCAATAATAACTACCTTTGCTTTATATATATTTCTAAAAGTCTCAACTATTTTTTCTTCCTTTTTCAAATCCACAGATTTAACAGCAGTTAATTTAAATTTAACTCCCATTTTCTCCGCTTGTTTCTTCATTAGATTAGTGATTGATTCCCCCTTAGGGCTATCTGGAAATCCTGGATAATTTTCAATTTCGTTAGTATAAGTGGCTAAACCACCTACAAGGGCCTTTTCAACTAGAATTGTCTTTAGTCTAGCCCTTCCAGCATATATAGCAGCAGTAAGACCTGCTGGTCCACCACCAATGACTACCACATCATAATTTTCTACCTTTTTTTCTCTTGCCATCTTATTCACCTCTGTTCCTTACATAAAGTATTTTACTAATAACTTACTTCCTATAACTGCACCTACAAACATGGCACATGCAAATACCCATCCTGAAAGTGATAATGATGCCACTCCACTGAATAGGGCTCCTATATTACATCCAAATGCAATTCTAGAACCATATCCCATTAATGTTCCACCAACAACAGCAGCCACAATCTGCTTTTTATTTTTTATCTTTTTAATCTTAAATTGAGAAGCCATTAAAGTTGCAAGTAATGCTCCAAATATTATACCTAGGTTTCTCATAGTCCCAGGATGATTTAAAAAACCTGCATCTAAAGTTGCTTGGGCTCCCCTTGAACTAAAATAGTACCATTTATCAACGCTACCACCTAGTCCTTCGTAGATCCATGCTCCCCAATTGGCAAATACACCTGATACACCCCAAGGGTTTTGTGTAGTAGCTAGTGTAACTATTTGAAATAAAGATAGAAGTACAGCTCCTGTTATATAAGTATAAGGGGTCTTTAGCCATTTTTTATAAAACTCATTATCTTTAACTTTATTGAAAAATTTACTTTCCTTTGCCAAAGTTACACCTCCCAAACGGAAAAATGAACTCTTTCCATTTACTTATTTTTCTCTATAATTATTTCCCATTCACCATCGTCGATTTCTTCCACTTCTACGTTATATCCTTCTTTTCTAGCCCACTCAGGTATATTTTTCATAGCGCAGCTATGATCTATTTGAAGTACTAAGATATCATCTAATTCAATTTCTTTCATTTTATTTTGTGCCTTTACTAAAGGTACTGGACAAGCTTCTCCAAAACAATCTAAAACATGCTCATTCATAATTTATTCCTCCTAAAATAATCTATTGATTTTTACTTTCTTCATATTTCATTGCAAATACATATAAGGAAGCTATTAATGCTAGTTGTATAATAAGTGCGCCTCCCCATCCAAACACATCAGGTAAAAATATGGCTTTCCCCTTGGAAATAAAGTTATATTTCCACCAGCCAAAATCATGAGCTCCCCATAGGGAACCTATCACGAAAAATACTAAGGATAGAACCTGCATCCAAAAACCTTCTCCTACTCTCATCAAAGTTCCTGATGCACAACCACCTGCTATAACCATTCCTATTCCAAATAATATGGCTCCAATAATAGTTGCAAAGCTTATAGGTACCACATAGGACATTCCTGGAACTGGAAGGCCTTGTACATGAGCTCCATATTTAATAGCTGTAAAACCTATAGTAGTTATGGCAAAAGCTATTAATACGGCCCTTGTTAAAGAAGTTCCCCCTGTTAAATAAGGATCTCTCATTGATGCTGTGAAACAAAATCTCGACCTCTGAAGTATGAAACCAAAGGAAATTCCCGTTACCCAAAATAAAGCTAGCTTTTCAGATTTCAGGTTAAGGAAAATACCTATAATCACAAGGCCTATGAATAATGCCACACCATAAGGTATTTGATTTTTCTTAGCCTTTTTACGTCGAGAACCCCTTTGACTACTAGAGCTTCTTCTTATGGAGGAAGTTTTAACATTGCTACTTTCAGCATTTGACGTTTCAGTCATGAAACCACACTCCTTACTTTTTTAGGTTTACTAACAAAATAGATTGTTTAATAATTGAATTTTTTCTTAAAAAGTGAATTATATGTTCAATAAATTTTCTAACTTCATAATATCATAGAAAGTTATTATTTTAACATTCCCAACCTTTATGTTATATTAGATTTCCTTATGGCATATATAATGAAAAGTTATAGCCAGAATGGTATAATCTAAGTAATTACGTTAAGGGAATTTATGGAATATAAGTTCCCCTTATATTCATCCATATATTTTGTAAGATCTTATTATGTTTTTTTCATGTTTACAGTTATTATATCGTTAAAATAATAAGTATCTATATAATAAGGAGGCTAATATGCATATTAAAACTCTAGATTATTTTCAAAAAATTGTAACTACTAAAAGTATATCTAAAGTAGCCACAATGGAGCATATTTCTCAATCAGCTTTAAGTCAGTTAATTCAAAAGATGGAAGATGATTTCGGGTGTAAGCTTCTTATAAGAAGTAACAGGGGAGTCAAATTAACTCCTTTTGGAGAAATTGTATTTAAATATTCACAAAATATGGTGAGAATGTATGAAAATATGAAATCAGATTTGAATTTAGCAAAGGAAAATGAAGATGTGGTAAGGGTAAGTGCCAATTGGCCCCTAGCTACATATGCACTTCCATGTGTTTTGTATGATATAAAGCAAAAGTTTAAAAACCATACTTATCATTTATCATCAAATTTTCACAACGATAAAATTATTGAAGACGTGGAAAATAATATAGTTGACTTTGGGTTTGTCTATGGAAAGCCTGAAAGTACCAAAGTAGAATATATACCTATTGGAAAGGATAAGGCAACACTCCTTGCTTGTCCTGATTTTGCCATAGATGACACAATAAATTTAGAAGATGTATTTACATATGAAATGATAGATTTTGATATGGCCGAAAATATTATGGACCATTTAGATGAGAAGCTTAGATTACATAATAAAAGTGTGAAAGATTTTAAAATATTATTTAAGGTGGATAATATAGAAGGCGCTAAAGTATCTATTAAAAATGGCTACGGAATAGCTTTCCTACCTTATTCCACCGTAAAAACAGAAGTTTATAAAAAAACATTAAAAGAAATTGAAATACGAGATTTCAAAGTTCATTATGATATATATCTCGTATATAAAAAGAACAATATTCATACCCATTCTGTAAAGGATACTTTAAAATATTTATTAAATATGGATCAAAAGGATTTTTGTTAAACTTTTTTAATAATTATCTCCCATATGCCATTCATTATTTCTTCTGAAGTCATGGAAAGGGTATTTTTTGAAAAAGTTTCGCTTATATTTTGAGCTACACAACTATGATCTGTAGTTATTATAATAGGTTCACCAACATCTGATTTTTTTAATGCAGCTTTTATTCTGATAATAGGTATTGGACAGAATTCACCCGTTACATCAAGTTCAATCATAATCTTATCCCCCATATAAATATATTTTATATAATCATGATAACATATATATCTACAAGTTAGTATTCATATTTTAACATAGTAATAAGGAGGATTGCTAAATGCTTGTTTCCTTAGTTATACCCGTATATAAAAGTGAAAAATCTTTAGAAACTCTTTGTACAAAGATAGATTATGTTTTTAAAAATACTAATCTAGAATATGAAATAATCTTTGTGGATGACAATAGTAAGGACAATAGCTTTAATATAATAAGGTCACTGTCAGAAAAAAATCCTAAAATAAGGGGCTACACGTTAAAAAGGAACTATGGTCAACAAAATGCCATATTTTGTGGTCTACAGAAGGCAGTGGGAGACTATATCGTAACTATGGATGATGATTTGCAGCATAATCCTAAGCATATCCCTGTTTTAATTAATAAATTAATTGATGGATATGATTTAGCCTATGGTATTTTTCCTCACAAAGAAGAAAATCTGTTAAGAATTATTGGGGCTAAGATGAGAGATTTTATTTTTAATTGTATATTTCCAAGTAAGCCTAAACATATAAGAGTTAGTAGTTTTAGGGCTTTTAGTAAAAATTTAAAAGAAAAGATAATAGATTGTCCCTACTCTTTCATATATATATCTGCCCTCATGCTAAATAAAAATCCTAAAGTATGTAATGTGAATTTCAATTATGAGAAGAGATTACATGGGCAAAGTGGTTACAATCTAAAAAAACTTATAAAAATCTACCTTAAATTATTCATATATTACTATCCTTTAAGCTGTTTAAATCTATTTAGGGAAAAGGGTGATCAATTTGAAATTCAAATTTCACAAGAAAAAGAAAATAATGATACTGGGAGCAGGAAAACTTCAGCTTAATTGTATTAAAAGGGCTAAAGAACTAGGCTATGAGGTGGTAGCAACAGATTACTTAACAGATTCTCCTGGTAAGAAAATAGCTGATTATGAGGCCTTGGCAGATACCTTTAGTCCTTCCGAGGTTTTAAGGGAGGCAAAAAGATTTAATGTGGATGGAATCCTAACAGTGGGAACAGACCAACCCGTTTTAACAGCTGCCATAGTATCTGAAGAACTTGGCTTAAAAACCCTCTTAGACTCGGAAACTGCAAAGCGTGTAACTAATAAAAAATTAATGAAAAGTATATTTAAAAAAGAAAATATTCCTACCACAAACTACGTGGAAATTCCTATAGATTTTCAATCAGATGAAATATCTAACTTAAAATTTCCCCTTGTGGTAAAACCTGCTGATTCTCAAGGTCAAAGGGGGATATTTAAAGTTTATTCTGAAGATGAACTAAGACAATGTATAGCAAATACCTTCTCTTATACGAGGGAAGATAAGGTTATTTTAGAAGAGTATTATGAAAACATAGAAATAACAGTCACTGGCTGGGCCTTAGAAGGTCATTCATATATCCTATCTGTTACAGATAGAGTTACCTTTGAAGATGATAGTAAAATAGGGATATGTGTATCTCACGAGTATCCAACTATTAAGTTTAAAAACTATCATGAAGAAATCAGTGAAGTTACTCAAAAGATAGTAACTGCCATTGGTATTAAAGAAGGTCCTTTATATTTCCAAATGTTCATCGGAGAAGAAGGTTTAAAAGTAAATGAAATCGCCTGTAGAATAGGTGGAGCTTACGAAGATGAATTCATCCCACATATTACAGGAGTAGATATACTCACCATGAATATTTTAGATGTGATGGGCGAAAATATTGATACATCAATCTTAAAGGAATATGATTTTGTAAAAGATAATAAACTTTTATCTATTCAATTATTCTTTGCTAAGGATGGAAGTATTGAAAAAATGACAGATCTAAATAAAGTAAGAACTTTCCCTGGATTAATAAATGCAGGCTATAACTTTAAATGTGGCGACTACATAAAACCAATTGAAAACGCCACCCAAAGGGCTGGATATGCCATAATTGAAGGTTCTACTGAAGAAGAATTGAAAAAGAATATAGAGTACTTTTTTGATAACACTAAATTTGAAAATGATAAAAAAGACAACCTCATCATTAGAGGTAAAAGGGGCCATAGATATTAGGCCCATTATATGCAGATACACTATGAGAAAGGCACATGTATATTAACCTAAGCCATTTGATTACTAAACATCAACAAAACCATAATTACAGAAAAAATAATGAAATAAGTTAAAAAAGAAAGTAAAAAAGGCATACTCCATATGCTTCGCTAGGAAACCCTATGGTTTCCTTCGACGATTGCTATCACAATCTGAGCACATTCCTTTAAAGAGGCAGGGGAATTTTTCCCCTACAACCCCTTATTTTTTTACTTATCCATAGTTTTGAGAATATTATAATTTCCTATAGCGTAAAAAAGAGTATCTATTAACTATAAATAGATACTCTTTTTATATGAAAAACCTGGGCTAACAACACGTTTAGTATCATTTTCATTAATATGAAGTTGATAATTGGCAAAGTGTTAAAAAATTTAGAGAATGCCAGTTATGGTGTGTCCTAATTGTGATTCATATTTTTACTACGCTGGTGAAAAGAAAAGCAACAGAGTGACAAGTCACCCTATTGAGAGTCTCCGTTAATGGATTTTTTTACAAATCTATGAGAATTATTCTCAATTATGTGATGACATAGGTATTAGTATACTGTATAATAGACATGTACCAGGGCACCGTATAGGGGGGGGATTAAGAATGTTTGGAAATTCAAAAATAGTACGCCAAATGAATGCAATAGCTGAAAAGTTTGAAAGCAATAATACAAATAATATATATGAAATTGATGAAATCAATTGTCAAAATAAAACTGTGAAATTATTTGCTAAGATTGTTAAAACTTGTAAAAGTAGTATACCAAGAATCAATCAATTTATGAAAGGAATATTACTTATTGCAACAGAAATAAGCACTTTCAATGTTGAATTATTTCATTTCTCAAATAATATAAAAGAATCATCTTTAAAAATAAAAAAGTCATCAGAAACTATGGGGGCAGCTATTCAGCAAACAGATGCAAGTATGGTGCAAGTAGCAGAAACAATATCTGAATATGCATCATCTATTGAAGATATATCTATACAAGCAGATACTTTATTAGAGATAACAGAAACAAATAACCGTATAATTGAGCAAATGAAAAATGTAAACAGTGAAGTTTCTCAAAGAGCTGCATCAATGGATGAAGATACTAAAACCTTATTATCAGTAATAGAAGATATGAAAAAGATTGTTGCGGGTATTAGTGAAATTGCATCACATACAAACTTATTAGCATTAAATGCTAGTATTGAAGCTGCAAGAGCTGGTGAGAATGGAAGAGGTTTTGCAGTGGTAGCTGATGAAGTAAAAAAATTAGCAGAAAATACAAAATTACAACTAACTTCTGTTGAAGAGTTAATGATAAGTATGGAAAATGCTTCAAATAAAAGTAGAGAAAGTGTGAGGTATACATTAGATTCCATTAATAATATGAATACATATACAGAAAAAATGGTTACATCTTTTTCTAAGAGTAAAATCTCCATAAAATCTGTAATAAATGGAGTAAAAGTCATTGGTGATAGCATTGAAGAGATCAGTGCATCTAGTCAGCAAGTAAGCGCAGCCATGCATGCTACTAGTGAAGATGGTAGTAAATTATTAAATATAGCAGATGAACTATATAGGAAATCAGAAGGAATTGGTAAATTAGGAGAAAAAATAGGATCAATAGAAGATGAAGTATCTAGGCTTGCTAAGATCAGCGGAGAAATGGGAAATGAAGAACATTTTAAAATTAACAATAGTGATTTCATAGAGACATTAGAGCACGCCATTAAGGGACATATAGATTGGATACATACTTTAGAAAATATGGTTCAGAATATGGAAATTTATCCAATCCAAATAGATGGAACGAAATGTAAATTCGGTCATTTCTATTATGCAATGACTCCTAGTCATCCTAAAATCAAGAGCATTTGGAAAGAAATTGATGAAATTCATTTGAATCTTCATGAATTAGGACATGCAGTTATGGAACATGTACAAAAAGGAGATAAGATAAGCGCTCAAAGGGATAGCAAAAAGGCAAAGGATTTATCCAAAAAAGTAATGGAAATGTTCGTTAATTTAAAGGGAACCACACAAGACTTGTCAAGTCAAGGAATAGATGTTTTTTAGAAAGTGGAAGGCTGAATTCAGCCTTCCACTTTTTTATTTTTCTTTTTTTCAACGCAACATATTATGGATATATTGTATTATATGTTGTATTCAAACTAACAAAAATAAAAAGGCGATTATAAAAATCACCTTCTTTTCTTACATTTTCAATTGTTTGGTGGGTTTCACCGAACGCAACACAATTGTCATTGTGTTTCATTGGGACTGGTTGAATTATATGGGTTTACGAAAACCAAACACAGATTTATTTGCATACTCGCGTAATAATCTTCCCTAAGATATTTAGCAAGCATATTAATTTTTTCTTTTCAAGTACAAATTGTTAAATAAAAATAAGTAAAAAAAGCTATGGATTGAATTTAATCCATAACCTGCATTGCTTGTCCTATATTCATCTACAGATATAGTCACACAAGGATCTGTAGTCCATTACAAAAGGGGTTTTAGTGGTTAGCCATACCATACATATTTTATTTATTTCTTCATGCCTAAAACTTGTTTTCTATGTTCATTATTATATGAATTGAGTAATGTATCTAGTGACTGGCTAAGAGATACTATTTCTTCTGCAATAAGATTGTCATTTTGTTCGATTAGACAATGTAATTGTCTTTTTAAGTGCTGTATCTGTAACGAGATTTCTTTTAAACTTGTCATGTTCTCCCCCTGTTTTCTATTAAATAAAATATCAAATCGGACATCATTTTATCACTTTTTAGTAATGAAATTTGTCGATATTGGGTGAGTATGACAAATAAAAAAAAACACAGGGAAATAACCCAATGGCGTATGTTACTTTTNTTGTTCGATTAGACAATGTAATTGTCTTTTTAAGTGCTGTATCTGTAACGAGATTTCTTTTAAACTTGTCATGTTCTCCCCCTGTTTTCTATTAAATAAAATATCAAATCGGACATCATTTTATCACTTTTTAGTAATGAAATTTGTCGATATTGGGTGAGTATGACAAATAAAAAAAAACACAGGGAAATAACCCAATGGCGTATGTTACTTTTGTTCTATCAAATTACAATTTGCCTTGCAGGAACTTCTTCTTTAAGATTACATGCTTTAAATAATCTTCCTCACTTAATAAGCCTTTTTCTTTAAGTTCATCGAACATACTAATAAGCTTAACACAGAACATCTTTAATTCTGTCTCTATATCATTTGATTCATCACACATTATCGAACCCTCCAAAAAAGATATGTTAAATTATCAAGCAGTCTTTGTAATGCCATATTAAGATATCCCAATACTCCCTTAGAATTTTCCACTAATGTTTAAATATTCTGTGAAAATTCCTGTATTCCTTTATTTAATTTTTTTCCATTCTATCTGTTCGTCACATAATAGCATCTAACATCATAATACTATTACTTGTTAGGGCCTCAATTTCTGCATCTATTTCATCTAGTATATCCAACTGTTTTGCCATTTCTTGTAAAAATTTTTCTTCTTGAACTTCGACTTGGTATAGATTTCTTTTCAGGTTTTGTTCTTTTTCATATAGTTTCTGCATGGCGTGCTCAATTCTTCGTAGCAATTGCATGTGCTGTAATCTCTTAATTTTTAATAATCTTAATATTCCTTTTCTATCCAACATGGTTCCCCCCTAAATATTATCATATCTAAGAGTATTACCACTTTTGAAAGATTGTATTATCCAATGTGAAAAAACATAGGATGTTGTTTCGCAATAATTCTTTTTGTCCTTGTACTGGATATTATAGATAAAAGTATTACCATTTGGAAAAGGTTATATTACCTATGCAGAAAACCATGTATATTCATTGCATAATCCATGTATATCGATGTATATTTTATCATTTCACTACTTAAAAAATAGAGAACATAGTATTTGCAATACGTATACCAGACTTTCCAATGTATCAGAATCTAATTTCAGATACATAACAACTTACAATATTTATAAGCTACTCTGCACTCTATGACAGCTACCATTCTATTACCTCAACAAGTACGCTCACCTTCATAGACATTTGAATATAGAGTGATAATCATTATATATATGCATTTTTAGACAATTTTTTTTATTTTTTTGTTGTTCTTATATTTGTATTTTGTTACGATATAATCGAGTTAAAGATGAAGTAAATACTTAATGAAAATAAATTTTAGAGGAGGATTTTTATTATGGCTTATGTAATTAAAGATTCTTGCATTAGTTGTGGAGCTTGCGAACCAGAATGTCCAGTTGGAGTAATTAGTGGTGGAGACAACATATATGTAATCGATGAAGCAGGATGTATTGACTGTGGTGCTTGCGCAAATGTTTGTCCTGTAGATGCACCAGTTGCAGAGTAATTTAAACGAATACATAAAATAAGATAGTGCCCTATTCTTTGGATTAGGGTATTATTTTTTTGCATAATATTCTCCAAATTCATCAGACGATGTAGAACCAGGAACCGTGTCACCAGACGCAATGCAAATGTTAATATTTTGTGATTTAGGTACTAACTATTACTCTAATATATGTTTAGACTATAATTAAGTATCATAGATCAGAAGCACTTGGATTAATCCAAGTGCTTTTTTAACTGTGCTTTAAAGATTAATTTAGAGACTAGTTACCTTTAAATGTGTTTTTAGAATATAGTTAAAAGTCCATTACAAAATAAATTTTTTATAATCAAATATCATTCCCATTGTGGTAAAATATTGGTAACGATATTAGATTTCATATGAAATGCATTTTCAATGCAACCAAGGAGGAAATACTATGGAAAATATAAATAAATTCCAAAGCTTTATTATCTTATTTATGGTTGCAATAGGTATTTTAATAGGTCAAATAGAATTTATACAGACATATTCAGAATATTTAATAACGCCATCATTAATGATAATGCTATTTCTTGTGTTCATACAAATACCATTAAAAGATATTGGTAGTTCATTTAAAAACTTAAAATTTACACTAATATCCGTAATTATTAATTTTATATGTACACCAATAATTGTTTTTATTTTAGGAAAGTTATTTTTAAATAATAATCCAGATTTACTAATCGGGTTTATTATGCTCATGGTTACACCTTGCACTGATTGGTATTTGATATTTACAGGAATAGCTAAAGGAAATGTTGCGCTAGGTTCATCTATACTACCTTTAAACTTGATACTACAGCTATTATTATTACCACTATATATATTCATAATAGGTGGATCTAGTGTAGATATAGATGTAATGAGCTTAACTCAAGGAGTTATATATAGCTTGATGATACCTCTTTTATGCTCAGTACTGGCTAGAAAATTTATTATAAACAAAATAGGTAATAGCACATTTGAAGATAAGTTAGTTCCAAAGGCATGTGATTATCAAGGATATTTTTTAAGTTTAGCTATAATCTCTATGTTTGCTTCACAAGGTAAAGTACTTTTACAAAATATCCAGGTATTATTAATTCTATTAGTCCCGATATCATTATTCTTCATAATTAACTTTATAGTTGGAAGATTAGCAGGCAAACTGATTAACTTGAATTATGAAGATAGTGTTGCGCTAAATTTAACTACTCTTGCTAGAAATTCACCAATAGCTTTAGCTATTGCTGTAGCAACATTTCCAAATAATCCTTTAATATCACTAGCTCTTATAATAGGTCCTTTGATAGAGTTACCTATATTATTTCTAGTGTCTAAGATTTTATTAGTCATAAAATCAAAACAACAAGCATGTCAATATAACTAGACCTAAAATTTGAATTTAAAGAATAATAAAAAAGACCATGTGCAGAGTAAATTTATAAATATACTCTGCATTATGGTCTCTATTTTTTTATTAAGTGTATTTTGGGAATGATGGATTAACTAACAGCCTTGAAAAAAGCCTAGGATCTCTTCATCTTAATAAATATAAAGCTAAAGATCAAACAAGTCAGAACTTGTTTTGTAAAATAGCTGATGTAATAAATAGAATTAATATACTAATAAGTTCTAGTAATGAGAGTTTTGATTTATTAGAGACACTCACTGAAAAAATAAAACAGATATCATAATACTGTATAACGCAACACAATATTAATTATGTTGCATTGGGTGAAACCCACCAAACAATTGAAAATTCAAGAAAAGAAGGTGGTTTTTATAATCGCCTTTTTATTTTTGTTAGTTTGAATACAACATATAATACAATATATAATACAATATATCCATAATATGTTGCGTACAAAAAAGAATGATTTTTTGTATGAACTGAATTTCTATATTTAAATAGACTATAGCCTAAACTAACACTCAAAATATAAGTTCACATACCTTTAGCTTTGACGTAGTTTATCTATATTTATAATGATCCTTTACTCTATATATTTTTATAGTCCATATACCCTCATCTATATATTTATTTATTCTAATACCATAAGTTGAATCTTCAAACTCATCTATTAAAATACATTTATTCTCTAGAAAACTTTTCATATCTTCATAATAGAAAGATATATCTCCATACAAAGTATTAAACTTTGGTCTGTTTCTCATTATATAGTCCATTTCATTTGAATAAACTATATATTCTATTTCCCTTGAAATTATATATTCTTTAAAGACCATATTATTTTCTTTTAAATGATTTAAATTCCTATAATCATATAATTGATTGTTGTTAAATCCATACTCTGTATTTAGATTAGCCAATACTTTTTTATTGTGTGGAATAGAACTACTCACTCTTTTTATATAGTCATAATAATTATTATAATTTATATCCTTTAAATTCATATAACTATTGACAGTAGTAGCTACAAATAAACACAATATAATATACACTATCTTTTTTTCACTATTAGAATATAAACTTTTTAAGTTTATACTAAGTAGTAAAAACATGGATGGGTACAAAAATATTATGGATGTTTGATTGTATCTTCCTATTAAAAAAGTGGCTAGATTATATCCAATTATATTTAGTAGCACTACTCCTAGGTGGATTCTAGTACTCTTATCTTTTAAGTAGTTATATGTACTCCATAGGATTAGTCCTATAAACAATATAAAATCCATCTTTATGCTGGGAAGATAATAAGTTCCTAAGGATCTTGTGAATAACTTCTTATAAAACATAATAATTCCCATAGCCCTTGTAACTGTAGGTGCATCTACATTAAGAGTTTTTCCATAGGACATGTAATTAGAAAAAAAGTTGGGATCTAGCTTTAAACTAATAAATAAAAATATAGCTCCAAATATTCCTACACCTATAAAATAAGTAAACATACTCTTAAAGCTATTTTTGTCTTTCATTAAAACTAAATAAAATAAAGAACATATAAACATGGCCCCTACCACAAAGCTATTTGGGTGTACTCCTATTAATAGTCCAGTACTTATAGCCATCATAATAATGTTTATTAATCTATTTTCTTTAATATTTCTGAATAAAAATAAATAATTTATTATTATTCCTAGTAATATAATTGCCTCTTGTCTTGCAAAATGGGAAGCATAAATGAATTGAATATTTAATCCTAAAGTTAAAGTAATAAAAAAACTATAAATAGGTTTCATATTACTTTTTCTAATGATCAAATAAAATATGCATAGTCCTATAAGACTACTAATTAATGATATTAATCTAAAAGTCCATATGTCATAGGAAAATATGCTCATGAAGATCATTTGGATTTTGTGAAATAGAATCTTTATTCCATGGGGATTTCTTGGATATAGGTCAAAAAAGGTTTCTGTAACCTTCAATGAATCCTTCTCAATCATATTCCTACTAAGGCCACTTAACCAACTTTCATCTGAATGAACAAAGGGAAATTTCACTAGATAAAAACCGCTTATGATTCCATATATTAATATACCCACATAAGAATGTACATCTACCCAATACGCTTCTATAGGCTTTCTTTTAAATAATTCCATATATATTCCCTCCAATTATTCCCTACTATAGTTTCTAGTATAAAATATTTTCCTCCTTAAAAGAAGCTAATCCTTTCATAACGAAAACATATGTTGTATCGTTATTACTTATAACAAAATATCAGAAAAATAAGTTATAATTTATATAAGGTTTGTAGAATTATTAACAAACTAACATAATATAAGTGAATTATTTCAATAAATTTTCTAACCAAATTTAAAAAGGTGGTGATAATGCATGAAAGTGTATAGGAAGAAACCAATATACGTTCTAGTAATAATATCAATCCTTTTTACTCTTTTATTTGCAGGTTGTAGTGAAAAAACTTCCTATGAGGGATCTTTAAGGATTATAGAAGCACAAGAGTTATCATCTCTCCTTGGTAAGGAAAACGTTGTAGTTGTAGATGCAAGAAGTGTGACCAATTATAAGAAAGGTCACCTGGTAAATGCAGTAAATATACCTACTGGCACCCTTACTACCAACAAACCAGCTCCAGCTATGGTCATTGGTGACAAGGAACTTTCTAAAGTCCTTGGTTCAAAGGGCATTAAAAATGACGACTTAGTTATTGTGTATGATGACGACAAGGGAGTATCTGCTTCTAGGGTATTTTGGACTTTAAAGCTCTATGGACATGAAAAAGTAATGGTCCTAAACGGTGGAACAAATGCCATATTATCAAGTGGATTAAAAATTTCAGCTAAAAGTCCATCTATTAGTAACACTACATATGAGGCTAAACCATTAAACCAAGATATACTAGTGAGTTTAGAAGACATACAAAAAGTTGTTAATAACCCAACAAAGAATGTAAAGATTTTAGACGTTAGAACTCAAGCAGAATTTGACGAGGGACATATTCCTGGGTCCATATTGTATTCCCATAAGGATAACATGTATAAGGATGATACATTCAAGTCCTCTAGGAATATCTACTTGACTTATAAGGACTTGGGCTTAAACAAGGATGATTCTATTTATGTTTATTGTAAATCGTCATTTAGAGCTACTCAAACCTATATTCTTCTTAAAGAAGCCGGCTTTAATGATGTGAAGGTCTATGACGGAGCATATTTACAATGGTCTGGTGAAGGTATGGAAATAGAAAGATTAGAAGGAGCTAATGTTCTAAGTGAACAAGACGCATCCTAACAATTTGATAGGGGGATTATTTAAATGAGAAAAAAGTTTTTTAAAGGTTTATCCTTATTATTAATATTAATTTTATCACTTAGTTTTGTAGCATGTTCTAAGGAAGAACAGTCAAGTGTACCTGCACCACAAGAAAATGCTATGGTTGCTGCTGATGCTGAGGTAAATGTTTTAGAAGAAAAGGTTATGGCTTATTTTGCCAACATGCCAAAGGACATATATAAGGTAAAACATTCTAAAGCTGTTGAAGAAGTAAAAAATGGTGAAGATATTTTCATTTTAGATATAAGAAGTGCTGATGATTATGCCAAAGGTCATTTAAAGAGTGCTTATAATGCTCCTTGGGGACCTGCCATTGCAGAAGCTCTACCTATGATTCCGCAGGATAAAAAGGTTTATGTTTATTGCTACACTGGTCAAACTGCAGGTCAGGCTGTTATGACATTAAATCTTGCTGGATTTGACGCTAAGAGTATCAACTTAGGATGGATGTTAGGTATTTCTAAGGTTGAAGGTTATGAAGATGTAGTAGAAACTACTTCAAATGAACTAGCAGATAAAGTTACTGATATTGACCCAGAAATCCAAGAAGCTATAACTGCTTATTATAATGGTTTAGCAGATGTTTCTGGCTCAATCTTTAAAAACTATAAGGTATCTGAAAAAAGCTTAAAAGAACTTATAGATAACAAAGATGAATCTATCTATGTATTATCAGTAAGAAGTGCTGAAGACTTTGGTAAAATGAAAATAGCTACAGCTAATAACATCCCTTGGGGAGCAGGAATGGAAAAGGAATTTGCCAATCTTCCAAAGGATAAAACTATCGTAGTATATTGCTACACTGGTCAAACTGCAGGTCAAACAGTTGCAGGACTTAGATTATTAGGTTATGATGCTGTATCCTTAAATGGTGGTATGGGAATGGATATTAACAAACCACACGGATGGCTTAATAAGGGATACGAAACAGTTAAATAAGATTTAATACTTGGTGTATTTACCCTTAATGATATAATTATCATGTGGGAAAATACACCATTTATTTTAACTAATAAGGAGAGACTCCATGATAGATTTTAATAAACCTTATATTACAGATAAAGAATATTATTATATGGCTGATGCCCTTAGTAGAAAGAGTTTGTCAGGAGATGGACATTATACTAAATTAGTCTCCTCTTTTATGGAAAATAAATTTAAAACTAAAAAAGCTTTACTAACTACCTCTTGTAGTTCTGCCCTAGATATGAGTACTCTACTTCTAGATTTAAAACCTGATGATGAGATCATCTTACCATCTTATACCTTTGTATCTACAGGTAATTCTGCCCTTTTAGGTGGTGGTAAAATTGTCTTTGCAGATATAAGTGAAGATACTCTAAATATGGATCCTAATAGTATTATTGAAAAAATAAGTAACAAAACAAAGGCTATAATTCCCGTTCATTATGGTGGAGTATCCTGTGATATGGACTCTATAATGCATATTTCAAGGGATTATAATGTTACCGTTATAGAAGATGCAGCTCAAGGAGTTAATGGCAAATATAAGGATAAATATTTAGGTACCATAGGCCATATGGGTTGTTATAGCTTCCATGAAACTAAGAACTACTCCTGCGGCGAAGGTGGTGCTCTACTAATAAACCACAGTGATGAATTAGTCAAAAGAGCTGAGATTATTAGAGAAAAGGGTACTAATAAAAAACAATTTTTGAACAAAGAAGTAGATAAATATACTTGGGTAGATAAGGGATCAAGTTTTCTACCTTCAGATATTTTAGCTGCCCTTTTACACGCACAATTAGAAAAATTATATGAGATACATAATAAAAGAAAAAGTATATACGAAACCTACTCTAGAGAACTTAAAGATCTTCAAGATAGAGAATTATTAAAGCTTCCTATTATACCTGATTATAGTACAAGCAATTAT
Source organism: Anaeromicrobium sediminis (assembly GCF_002270055.1). Classification (NCBI taxonomy): domain Bacteria; kingdom Bacillati; phylum Bacillota; class Clostridia; order Peptostreptococcales; family Thermotaleaceae; genus Anaeromicrobium; species Anaeromicrobium sediminis. Next base: position 62,975 of record NZ_NIBG01000004.1, read on the forward strand.
CATATATTTCATATACTTCTAAATTCAGAGGAAGAAAGAAACTATCTTATGAACAAACTTAATGAAAGGGAAATTCAAGCATATTTTCATTATATACCCCTTCATTTATCTCCCATGGGGAAAAAACTAGGTTATAAAATGGGTGATTTACCTAAAACAGAAGGTTTAAGTGCTAGACTCTTAAGACTTCCCATTTATTGTGACTTAGAAGATAAAGAAATTAACTATATTATTGAAAATATATATGAAATTCTTAGATAAATTAAATGACAGGGTGATTATATGAAAACATACTTAATAACTGGCGGTGCAGGATTTATTGGTTCTAATTTTACCTCTTATATTCTAAAGAAATATGATAAAAATTCTATGATTATAAATCTAGATAAACTAACTTATGCTGGTAATCTTAACAATCTAAAATCTATTGAAAAACATACAAACTACAAGTTCATTAAGGGAGATATTTGTGATGAAACATTAGTAGATAGCATATTTAAAAATCATACCATAGATTATGTTATAAATTTTGCAGCAGAATCCCATGTGGATAGAAGTATAATGGATTCATCAATCTTCACAAAGACAAATGTGTTGGGAATTCAAGTTTTACTGGATAAGGCTAAGAAATATTGGCAATCAGGTGAATGTTTTAAACCTAACAAGAAATTTGTACAAATCTCCACAGACGAAGTATACGGCTCCTTAGATAGGGATGGCTATTTTAGAGAAGAGACCCCCTTATCTCCTCGTAATCCCTATTCGGCAAGTAAAGCTGCTGCTGATTTAATAGTTAATTCCTATTATCACACACACAAAATGCCCATTAACATAACACGTTGTTCTAATAATTATGGCCCCTATCAATTTCCAGAAAAGTTCATTCCACTAATTATAAATAATTGTTTAAACAATAGAAAAATGCCCTTATATGGAGACGGAAAAAATATTAGGGACTGGATTCATGTGGAGGACCACTGCAGAGCCATAGATGTGGTTCTAAGCCATGGAAAACCAGGAGAAACATATAATATTGGAGCTCATAATGAGAAAGAAAATATTGAAATTGCTAAACTCATTATAAAATATTTAAATGAAATTTTACCTAATTATAATTACTCTACTAAATATATAAGTCCAGACTCAATAGAATTTGTAAAGGACAGAAAAGGCCACGATAAAAGATATGCCATAGATTCATCAAAAATTAAGAATCAATTAAACTGGCATAGTGAAATAGATTTTAATGAAGGCATTATTAAAACTTTAAAGTGGTACTTAGAAAATGAAAATTGGTTAAAGGATATAACTTCAGGTGAATATATGAAATATTATAATTCTATGTACAATGGGAGGATTTAAAAATTATGAAGGGAATAATTCTAGCAGGTGGTCATGGAACTCGACTCTATCCAATTACAAAGGCTATTAGCAAACAGATACTACCTGTCTATGATAAACCAATGATATACTATCCCTTATCCGTTTTGCTATTGACAAAAATAAGAGAAATACTTATTATTTCTACCCCAAGGGATTTACCTTTATTTAAAGACCTCCTAGGTGACGGTAGCCAACTAGGTGTGTCATTTACCTATTTATCACAGGATGAGCCACGGGGTATTGGAGATGTTTTTTTAATAGGAAAAGATTTCATAGGTAAGGATACGGTATGCCTAGTTTTAGGAGATAATATTTTTCATGGAAGAGGCTTTTCTTCCCTCCTTAAGGATTTAGCTAACATAACAGAAGGAGCCCATATATTTGGATACCAGGTAGATAATCCTAAAGATTATGGTATTGTCAATTTAAATGATGAAGGACAAGTACTATCAATTGAAGAAAAACCATCACATCCAACATCTAATTTTGCAATCCCAGGTTTATATTTTTATGACAACAACGTTATTAATATTGCTAAAAGTATTAAGCCCTCTTCCCGTGGAGAACTTGAAATTAGTCACATTAACAATATATATCTAAGGAATAATAAATTGAATATTAATTTCCTCAGTAGAGGCTTTATGTGGTTTGATATGGGTACTAATGAATCTCTTCTTCAAGGAAGTAATTTTGTTTACACTGTACAAAAAAGACAGAGATTATATGTAGGTTGTATAGAAGAAATAGCTTATAAAAATGGATATATTAATAGGCAACAATTACATAATCTAGCTAACGCCATGATAAATACTGAATATGGTAAATATCTTTTAAAGTTATAGCAAAGAGTTTATGACATTAATCATAAACTCTTTTTTATATGATTTTACAAACAATGCATTTCTTCTTCAGCATTATCCCAAGGAACTACATAGGCCTGTCCCTTAGAACAGAATATGGAAGATGAAGTATACTCCATATCTATATTCTTATCATATCCTATTTTCTCTATAACCATATCTTGATTATGGCATATATCATATCCACTAAATGCTAGACTTATGACCCCTTTTCCATGGGTATAGACCACTAGTTCCATAGGATAATTCATAAAGGTAGCCACAGGTACCCGTCCTGTTACAATAGTTTTATCCCCTACAGTTTCTGGTGGATTAAAGGTTCCACTAGCCTTTTGTACATCCGATAAAACCCTTCCCATATGGTCTAAATCTACCTTTATCTTAAAGTCATAATAGGGTTCAAGAAGTATATTTTCTGCCTTTTCTAGCCCCTGCCTTAATGCTCTATAAGTGGCCTGTCTAAAATCTCCACCACTAGTATGTTTATTATGGGCTCTTCCTCTTAACAAGGTCACCTTTATATCTGTTATAGGTGAACCTGTTAAAATTCCTCTATGTTCCCTTTCATATACATGATGTTTTACTAGATTTTGATTTCCTATAGTTAAGTGGTCTGCATGACATAGATTTTCATACTTTATGCCACTATTTCTTTCTCCTGATTCTATTTTTAAATGTACTTCTGAATAATGGCCCAGAGGTTCAAAGTGACCATATCCTATTACTTCACCATTTATAGTTTCCTTATATAATATATTAGGTTCTCCAAATTCTACAGAAAAGCCAAATCTGTCTTTTACTATTTGTTCTAGTATTTCTAATTGGATAGGTCCCATAACATGAATATGAATCTCTTGTAGTTCTTCTTCCCAAGTTACTTTTAATGAAGGATCTTCTGAATCTAATATGTTAAAAGCTCTTACTACTTCTTTTATATTTAAAGAAGAGTCAAATATAACCTTAGATTTTAAAGTAGGTATCATATTATAGGTGGCTTCTTCTCCTAGATTACCTAGGCCCTGTCCTGCCCATGTTTGTGATAATCCTATTACTCCAATTAGTTCACCGGGATGTGCTTCATTTATGGTTTTAAATTTATTTCCGTCATATACTCTTATTTGTGTTATTTTTTCACTTTGCCCATTACTATAGGTTATCTCATCTCTCACTTTTAATTTGCCACTTAGAAGTTTCATATATGTTATTTTAGTACCGTTATTTTCATGACCTATCTTGTATACTCTAGCACTGAAAGTTTCTTCATTATCATATTCCGTATATGTTAGAGTATGAAATTTATCTAAAAAATCTATTACTCCTACATCTTGTAATGCAGACCCACTAACACAAGGATATATGCGATTTTCTTTAATCATCTTTTTCATATATTTTAGCCATGTGTCTTTGTTGTATCCATCTTCCATATATTTTTCTAAAAGTTCTTCATCTCTCTCTGCTATGAACTCTATTAATTCTTCATCCATATCATCATTAAATGAATCTGTAATGTCACATAGGTCTTCTGTTAAATTTAATTTTATCTCATTTAATACATTGTCCACATTTGCTCCAACCCTATCTATTTTATTAATAAAAAAGAAGGTTGGTATATTATGTTTCTTTAGTAATTGCCATACAGTCTCCGTATGTCCCTGGACTCCTTCTACTGCACTTATTATTATAATTCCATAGTCCATAACCTTTATGGACCTTTCCATTTCTGGTGAAAAATCCACATGGCCTGGAGTATCTATTAAGTAGTATGTTGAATCTTTATATTTCATTACAGCCTGATCTGAAAACACTGTAATGCCTCTTTCTCTCTCTATTTCATGACTATCCAGGTGAGAGTCCTTATGATCTACCCTCCCCCTTTGTCTAATTGTATTTGTATGATACAGCAACCCCTCAGAAAAAGTAGTTTTTCCTGCATCTACATGGGCTAGTATTCCTATTGTCTTGTTCATATCTACACCTCTATTTAGATTGTATAGATTAATTATATCAAAATAACAATAGATTTAAATAAAAGTGTTCTTAAACAAGAACACTTTCTAATTCAATAATTCATTAACTTTTCTACAAACTTAACATCAGCTGGCGCTATTTTATACTTATTTAACTCATATTCTTTACACCACACATATTCAGAGTGGTCTTTCAACTTTATATTACCATTTTTTATAATGGCCTCATATGCTTTTAATTTAATCTTCTTATCTGTATAATCATGTATATTTTCATCAAAATAACTTTTAACTTCTATTTCTATATCCATTTCTTCTTTCAATTCCCTTATGAGGCTTTCTTCATCCCTTTCACCCTTTTCTATTTTTCCTCCTGGGAATTCCCAGAATCCTCCTAGACTTTTATCTTCTTTTCTCTTAGCTATTAAGATTTCATTTTTATCATTTCTTATAATTGCTGCTACTACTTCTATCATAGCCTTCTCCTATAAAACTATTTGCTCTACTAATCATGTTAGCTAGCATTTGTTTTTCTAGTCTCCATTAGAAACCCATTTTATTATAATTTAGTATATCTATATACTTCATCTTTTATATGCTATTCATAGTATATTCTTTTAAATCCTTCTTTAACAAAAATCCTATTATAATTTTATGCAATGTAAAAGGGAACCCTATTCTGGCTCCCTAATTTATTTAATTTCTATTTAATTATACAGTTTTTAATAGCGTTATATATTTTTTCTTGAATATAATCTGTTCCCTCAATTAACTCTTCCTCTGTTAGTTCTAACCAGGTTCTAGTTTTATCTGCGTTAATTAACTCTCTAAAAAGACCTGATCTTTTATCAATCTCCATAAAAACCCTTATCTTTCTATCTTTAATGAAAAATGCCACTTTTAATTCATCTATCTCACCATTAAATGCCTTCGTTGGAATTATATTAAATGCTTGTATGAAATCAACATCCTTTACATATGTATTCTTCTCATTCTGTATTCCACTGTCAGTAAATCCCAGATCAATAAATCCATCTAATATAGGTTGAATATATGGATGAGCACTTACTTTAATATAGTCTAAATCTGTTGGATCTATAGCTTTTTTTATGTCTAAAGATGTATCTATCCAAATTTCATTATTTTCAGTAGAAACAGGAGTATTAGGAGATAATTGAAATTTAAAGGGAACTTCATATTCATCTTTTGGTAAAATAACTTTTTCAAAGGGCAGTACTATATTTTGAATTGTAGCCGTATTTGTATACACTTTTTTCTTCCCATCCCTATACTCTATCTCCTTATATTCTGTTCGAATATCCATGTATATTTCATCTACCTTTTGTTCAACCTTTCCCCCTCTGATAACAACTTTTCCTGTGACACTTGCCCCTGCTTGAACCCTTTCTGAATCTAGAACTGCATCTACTTTAGCGCTACCCATACCCATGGAAGCCATAGCTTTCTTAAAAAAACTCATATGTTAAATCCCCCTTTTGAACTTTAACATAAAATATAAACCCTATTTTTAGGGTTTATATTTTATAATTATTTTCTATTCATATCATAATATCCTCTATGAGTAATCTATGCGTGGCAATTTTCATTTATTCATATGTACATTAACATAATAAATTTCCACTTAATTTACCACTTAGGTTATAATAACTACAAAGGAGGCTATATTTAATGAGCAGACTAAATATACGAAATGTAGTATTAACCGATTTAGATTGTGTAAGCGAAATAGAATCTCTTTGCTTTCCAGCAGCTGAGGCTGATTCAAAAAATATTTTCCAAGAAAGAATTTCAGTCTTCTCAGAGGGATTTTTTGTAGCTCAATTAGATGATAAAGTTATAGGCTTAGTTAATGGTGGAGTTACAAATGATACTCACCTAAAAGATGCCTTTTTTAAGACTATGGATTTACACATACCTAACGGAGATAATATAGTAATCTTTGGCCTTGATGTACATCCTGATTATCATGGAAGAGGTTATGGTAAAGAATTAATGAATCATTTCATTGAAGCTGCACGAAAGTCAGGTAGAAAAAAAGTATTACTTACATGTAAAAAACATTTAATAAAATACTATGAGCAATTTGGCTATATAAATGAAGGTTTATCCAAATCTACCCATGGTGGAGCTACATGGTATGACATGTATTTAGTACTATAATATTTATTTAATAAGAATAAAAGGGGGCAAAGTTTAATGAGCAGACTAAACATACGAAATGTATTATCAAATGATTTAGATTGTGTATGCAAAATAGAATCTCTTTGTTTTCCGGCAGCTGAAGCTGCTTCAAAAAAGGCCTTTGAAGAAAGGATATCCGTATTCCCTAAAGGTTTTTTCGTAGCTGAATTAGATAATGAAATCATAGGATTTATTAATGGTGGAGTCACGAATGATATTCATATAGAGGATGACTTTTTTAAGACTATGGATTTACATATACCCGATGGAGATAATATAGTAATCTTTGGCCTTGATATACATCCTGATTATCAAAGAAAGGGCTATGCTAAAGAATTAATGAGTCATTTTATTGAAGATGCAAAAAAGTCTGGTAGAAAGAAAGTATTACTTACATGTAAAGAACATTTGATAAAATACTATGAACAATTTGGATACGTAAATGAAGGTGTGTCTAGCTCTGAACATGGAGGAGCTAAATGGTATGATATGTATCTTACAGTATAAATAATAAAATAAGAGTGCCCATCTATTAATATATGAGCACTCTTTGCTTTTTCTTTAAAATGCTGGTGGTGTAACAGCAAATACAACCTTCGTAACCTTATCATATGTGTTTTCCCATTTGTGTTTCATATTAGGAAGTATTCTCACACTATCTCCTTCATTTAATAGGATAGGGTCATCATTTAAATATAGGGTTACCTTCCCTTCCATTACATAGGCTGCTTCTTCTCCCTTGTGTGCCATTAATTCCTCTGACGAATGAGAGCCAGGTGTTAATGTCATAAGTATAAACTCAATAGTAGTATTTAAATCTGGAGACAACAACTCATAGGCAAAGTTCTTATTCTCTGGAAATATGATTTTTTTACGACTATCTGCCCTTACAACCAAGTTATCTCTATTTACTGAATTCATGAAAAAAGTAAATAGGGGTACATCTAATGCCTTTGAAATTGCCTTTAATGTATTTATAGAAGGATTAGCCAATCCCCTTTCAATTTGACTAAGTAAGGATGGAGTCACTTCTACCATTTTAGCTAGATCCCTAATAGTTAGACTTTTGGCTTTTCTATATTCAAGTATCTTTTCACCAATATTTATATCTTCCATCTATAAGCTCCTTTAATGTATATAATCCCATATTTATTGTTAAACTTTATTTAACAAATTATTATAATCTTAAATATTTGTCTATTAGAATCATTATAGCATAGAAATATACTCTTTTTCAGTTTTGTTAAATGTGATTTAATAAATTAAATATACATTGACACAAGCTTTTTATATTGTTAATATTTACTTAATAAATTAAATACAATTGAATTATTTAATACTCATTAATAGTAAGGGGGATAAATATGAAGGATAAAATTGTTTTAGGCAAAACCATAGATAAGTGGACAAAAGATTATCCACTACTAGAAGATCTCATATGTACAAAAGAAGTTTTTTGGACTAATCCTAAATATAGAAAATTTGATGAAGCTATTAAAAATATCTCTTTATCTGAAAATCATGTGAAAGATGCGGAAGAAAGATTACAACGTTTTGCCCCATATATAGAAAAAGTATTTCCAGAAACTAAAGATAAACAAGGTATTATAGAATCTCCTATAGTTGAAATTCCAGATATGAAAGATTATTTGGATGCCCATTGTGAAACAAATCTTTTGGGTAATCTCCTTTTAAAATGTGATAGCCACCTTGCCATTTCAGGTTCTATTAAAGCTAGAGGTGGCATATATGAAGTATTAAAGCACGCAGAGGATTTAGCTATTGACCATAGCATGTTAAGTAAAGAAGATAACTATGCTATTTTAGATAGTGATAAATTTAGGGAATTTTTCTCCCAATATTCTGTAGCTGTAGGCTCAACGGGGAACCTAGGTCTTAGCATAGGTATTATGAGTGCTAAATTAGGTTTTAAAGTAACTGTTCATATGTCTGCAGATGCGAAAAAATGGAAAAAGGATCTCCTTAGAAGTAAGGGAGTTATAGTAGTTGAATATGAATCAGATTATAGTAAAGCAGTGGAAGAAGGTAGAAAACAATCAGATGCAAATCCAAATAGTTATTTTGTAGATGATGAGAATTCTATTAATCTGTTCCTAGGATATGCTGTTGCTGCTTATAGATTGAAAAAACAACTGGATGAACTAGGTGTAATTGTAGATAGAGATCATCCTTTATTTGTATATCTGCCATGCGGAGTTGGAGGGGGACCTGGAGGAGTTGCCTTTGGATTAAAATTGGCTTATAAGGACAACGTACATTGCTTTTTTGCAGAACCAACCCATTCTCCATGTATGTTAATTGGACTCATGACGGAAGAACATGATCAGGTATCTGTTCAAGATTTTGGAATAGATAATATTACGGCAGCAGATGGATTGGCTGTTGGTAGGGCCTCTGGATTTGTTGGAAAGACGTTAGAGAATCTATTAAGTGGTGATTATACTATAGATGATGATAAATTATATGTATTATTAAGTGCTTTAGCTGATACGGAAAATATTTACTTAGAACCTTCTGCACTAGCTGGTGTTGGTGGCATAGTTGACTTATTTAACACTAAAGCAGGGCAAAAGTATTTGAGAGATAGTAATTTAATAGATAAAATGAAAAATGCTAATCACATTGCCTGGGCCACAGGTGGAAGTATGGTTCCTAAGGAAGAAATGGATAAGTATTATGAAAAGGGAATAGAATTATCACGTGAATAATAATTTAGCTTAATAAAAATAAGGAGATAAAATTCATTTATCTCCTTATTTTTAAAATTTCTTACTCTATCATATTATGTTTACAAAGTACTGCCTTAATGGCCAAATAGCTAACGTCCTGAGGAAGAACTTCTTTTATAGGCTTTAATTTTTCAGCCCCTATTTCATTAATCTTTTCTAGAATAATATCCTCATAACTACTTGGAATAAAATCATCTAAATCTATCTCTAATCCCTCTGATGCACATCTAATAATATGATTGTTTATTGTAAGTATTTTCATATCCCTCTCTTCAGATATTTCTTTTAAGGATTTTCCCTCTTTATACATGTTTAGAGTTATAACATGGCTAGGAATCTTCTCTTCCTTTTCTACTTTCACCACTTCCGACGTTATGTCATTCTCCTGTACATAAGTTCTAATTGCACTTAAAAAGTCTTGTCCATATTTTTTTAACTTACCTTCTCCAACACCTTTAATTGTCAACATGGATTCTTCATCTAGAGGAAGGACTTTTCCCATTTCTCGAAGGGTACTATCGGAAAATATAACATATGGTGGAATTTTTTCCTTAGTCGAAATATCCTTTCTAATACCTCTAAGTATTTCAAACAATGTATTATCCACAAATACCTTTTCTTTTTTCTTCTGTATTTTTTGAAATACCTTTTCTTTACTCTTTAACACGGGCACAGCCTTCTGCTGTAACTTTACTATAGGATATTGTCCCTCTGTAAGGCCAAGATATCCTTCTGCAATGAATATGTTCATCATATCTTTTAATTCTTTTTCTTTATATTCTTTCATAATTCCATAGGTGGATAATCTATCCAGTCCAAATTGTAGAACTCTCTTGTTTTTAGAACCCTTAAGAACTTGAGCCACCAGGGAAGTTCCAAATCTTTCTTTCATTCTATATATACATGAAAAAATCTTTTGTGCCTCTATAGTAACATCTGTAAGCTCACTGTCATCATTACAAGTGCTACAATTATCACATTTATCTTCCACATCTTCTTCACCAAAGTATTCTAATATATATTTTCGTAAGCATTTGGTCGTATGGCAATAATCAACCATTTCTTGAAGTTTCCTGTACTCATTCTTTTCCCTGTCTAAGGATATATTAGATTGTTCCATTAAAAACTTTTGAAGCAGAATATCCTGAGCTGCAAATAGTAGAATACATTCACTAGGTTCTCCGTCTCTTCCTGCACGACCTGCCTCTTGATAATAGGCTTCCATATTCTTCGGTATGTTGTGGTGGATTACATATCTAACATTTGACTTGTCAATTCCCATACCAAAGGCATTAGTTGCCACTATGATCTTTATATCATCGTATAAAAATGCTTCTTGGCTTTCTTTTCTTTCAGCAGGACTTAATCCTCCATGGTATTTACCTACAGCATATCCCTTTGACTTTAAATTTTCATATAGGCTCTCCACTTCTTTTCTAGTGGCTCCATAAATAATTCCCACTTCATCCTTATTATCTTCCACATAATTCATAATAAAATCTTTTTTATTAGCCCCTCTCATAACAGAAAAGGAGAGATTTTCACGGTTAAATCCTGTAATATATGTGTTTTCATCTTTTAACTTTAAGAGCTTTACTACATCATCCTTTACCTGCTCTGTGGCAGTTGCAGTAAAGGCTGCTACAATAGGTCTATTAGGTAATTCTTTTATTAACTCTGTAATAGACCTATAACTTGGTCTAAAATCATGACCCCATTGAGATACACAATGGGCCTCATCTACCGCTACTAAGGATATCTTTATTGATTTTAATAACTGGCAAAAGTCCCAGGATTGTAATCTCTCTGGGGCCACATATAAAAGCTTATATTCACCCTCTTTAGCCTTGTTAATCCTATCTTGAACTTCCCCATTATCTAATGAACTATTTATATAAGTTCCTTTAATACCCACACTTTCTAAGGAATCTACTTGATCCTTCATAAGAGAAATCAAAGGAGAAATTACAAGGGTTAAACCTTCTAGTAAAAGAGCTGGTATTTGGAAACAAATAGATTTTCCTGCTCCAGTAGGCATAATAGCAAATGTATCCTTTTTATTTAATATACTATCTATAATATGTTCTTGACCTTTTCTAAAATTTTCATATCCATAATATTTTTTTAGTATGTGTCGTGCATTTTGTAACATGGTAATACCCCCTGATAATTGAAGTATTTATAGTATATCATTTGTCATAGTAAATATGCTTTAATAATAATCATTATTTCCATATTATAAAACGCCTATCCCTTCATTTGCTTAGGAGATAAGGCGTTTTGTAAATTTAAGTACTAATTTATTTTCATATTATTTCTAAAAACACATCTACTATTTTAGGAGAAAATTGAGTTCCTCTATTATTTTTCAATTCCTCTATACCTTCTTCTTTAGTTATTTTTCTTTTATAAGTCCTATCTGATGTCATTGCATGCCATGAATCTGCTACACATATTATTTGAGATATTAAAGGGATTTCATCACCTTTTAATCCCATTGGATAGCCAGTGCCATCCCAACGTTCATGGTGTAATAATACATATTTTGAAACCTCTCTTAAGGTATCTGCCTTAGATAATATATCGTATCCTATCTGCGTATGCTTCTTAACAAGTTCATATTCTTCTTTAGTCAATCTATCAGGTTTATTCAAAGTACTTGATGGTATTATTATTTTGCCAATATCATGTACCGTTGCAGCCCAATAAAGATCATTAAGCTGGCTATCATCCAGATTTAAAAGCTCTCCTATTTTAAGTGAATATGATGCAACAGCTTCAGAATGTCCCTTTGTATATTCATCATGAAGCTCTAAAGCTGAAATAAATGAGTGTACAATATCCCTTTGCACTAGGTTTTTTTGGTCATTTACCTTTTTAATCTTATAAAAACCATTAACAAGTTGTTGGAATGCTTCTAAGTTATGAATGCTTTCATCACTAAATTCAACACCCTCATCTGCACCAATATCTAAACTAAATCCACCGTATAAGTTATCATCATTAGATATGCCCACATAAATTGACTGCTTTATTTTAATATTCTTATTTGAATATTCCTCATATTCATCATCACTTAATCTTCTTTTAATGTTATATTCAGGATTGTTTCTAATTTTTATATGGTTAAATGCAAATTCAAATTTATCAACACTAACTTCAAGACTTTTTAATGATTCCATATGAAAACCTATTGATTCTATGTATCTAATCTTTCCATTTTCAACAATATAAGCACTTCCGAAATTAGATTCCTTTACTAGACTAAAGGCAATTTTAAATACTTCCCGTAATAACATTTCATCATCCACATGATTATTTTTTAATATTTTAGTTATTAACATAAAAAAATCATTTGTAACATTCATTGCCCTTTCTAGCTCTATATTCTTTTCTTCTATCAAAATTAAATTCTTTTTAGACTCCATTTTCTTATTTAGTAAATCCGTATTTAATTCATTAATTTTCAAAAAATCATTAAGGATTAAACGATAAAGTATGATAGCTGTAAAAAAAACAAAAAACCAACCCTTAAAGGTCTGAATATTCATATATAAGTCCCTATTAACTACAACCATACTTAAAATACGATCAGAGAATAAAATCCAAAAACAACCGAATAATACATAAGTAGCTACTATTCTTATAGGAGCTTTTCGAAAATCAATATTTTCTACTTTATATTTTTTATAAATTAAATCTATTATTTTCCTCATATTTCTATCACCCCCTATAATCGGACTTTATCATTAATGTAAATATTCGACATTTTTTATGCTTTTCCTCCAATTTTAGGCACTATTAAATACTTGAAATAAAAAAGGCATGCTCCGTATGCTTCGCTAGGAAACCCTATGGTTTCCTTCGACGATTGCTATTGCAATCTGAGCATCTTCCTTTAAAGAGGCAGGGGAATTTTTCCCCTACAACTCCTTATTTTTTTACCTATCCACAGTTTTGAGAATGTTATAATTTCCTATAGCGTAAAAAAATATGATTCACTTAAATAATAAGTGAATCATATCAGCCTTTCATTATTTTTCAATTCTATCTCTTCCATTTTCCTTTGCTTCATATAAAAGGTGATCTGCCTTATTAACTAATTCCTCTGGACTTTCTGATTTAAGCTGAACAATTCCACCACTAATAGTAATTTTTAATTCTTCATGTTCAAAACTTAATTTTTTTATTTTATTTCGAATTTCTTCTCCTATCTCATATGCATCATATAAGTTTTGCTCAGGGAGAATAACTAAAAACTCTTCTCCTCCATATCTTCCCACTACACCCATGTGCCCTACATGATTTTTAATACATTCTGCAACTTTTTTTAAAACCATGTCTCCACACTGATGTCCATAAATATCATTAACTTTTTTAAATCGATCAATATCATACATGATAACGCATAACGATGTATTTTTTTCTTTTGATTTTTCCATCTCTTCTTCTATAGTTTCATACATATACTTATGATTATATAAACCTGTGAGACCATCTGTAATACTGAGTTTTTTCAGTTTATTATTTACTTCAATAATTTTATTTTCCACTTTATTTCTCTCTTCAATCATGCGATTTAGAGAAATGGCCAACTCCTTTAATTCTGAATAATTTATTTTTCCTATATTAATATATACCTTTTCCTTTGAAGCTTTTTCAAAGAAAGAAATAAATACTTTTATATTTTTATTAATTTTTTCATTTGTTCTATTTGTAAGGAATCTTATAATAAAAATAATGCATAAAAATATTATAATTGTCTCAATCATCTCTTCTTTATACTGATTTTTTAGTTCTTCTTTCTTTAAATTGATTACTTCTTCAATTTCGTCTATATATATGCCAGTTCCAACAATCCATTCCCAATCTGGAACTGATTTTACAAAGTACAACTTCTCAGAAGTTTTATTTGAACCTTTTCTTAGCCAATGCCCCTTAAAAAAAATACCTTCTGGGTTTTCTCTTCCAAGTTTTATTTGTTTTTGAATAACTTTTACACCATTGTCATCTTCTAAATCCCAGATATTTTTTCCTATAAATTCTGGAAATCCCCCAGATGCTACCTGGATGCCCTTATAATTTCCAATATACATGTATTGGTCATTTTTATATCCATAGTGAATTTGAGAAACCCATTTAGTTATTTTATTCTGAAGAGTTTTTTCAATCTCATCTGTATATTCTCCATTTTCTCCTACCTGAGATCTTTCAAATTCAATATAATCAATAACTTTATTTACCTCATTTTCTATAAGTATCTTCTGTCTTTCTATATAATCTTTTCTTAACGATTCTGTCTCTGATATAAATTCAAAATATTCCTTAGTTACCCGTGTAAACCCTAAAATTAGGGTTCCAACAATAATGACTATAACCATATTCATAAAAATCGTATTTTCAATGCTTTTTTCAGCCTTCATTCTATCACCCTAATTTTATAATATAATGTCTAAATTTGTAGGATTTCCCATTTATGTGCCCATTATATCATATCTAATAAATTATTTGTCATTACTATTTCAATACAAAATTGTGCCCTGTTAAATAATAACCCCGTTCATAAGCATGACTTTTATATCAAAATGAAAATTGTTAATATATTAAAAATTAGTATTATAAAGTAAATTTATGTTATAAAATGTAAATATTGGGTAGATAGAAGGAGTATTTAAAAAACAACATATATTCTATTTGTAAATCTATAATTTAAATGAAAACAATATTAAAGTTTTGCTTGAAACATTCAATTATTTAAACTTCATCCCTATATGAAAATGATGAGTTATTTTTATACGCAAGTATACTATAAAAAACATGAAAAGGAGGTATTGGCTTTGTATATAAACCAGAAATATAAGCAACCTTGTTGATATAAATAGGCATAGGTAAATTATTACTAATAATGAAAAGTTATAAGCCTATATATTTACAATAATAAAAATTAAGTTTTATGTGGAATTTAAAATTACAACTGGAGGTATTTAATTTGTTAAAAATTACAAAATTGTCATCCCGCCTAATAGTATCTTTTCTATTAATAGTGATTTTAACTGGATTTTTAAGTTTTATGTCTATCAAAGACGTGAATACTTTAAAAAATTTGAATGTTAAGATGTATAAACATCCCTTTACAGTAAGCAATGCTGTATTAGAGATACAAGTTAATATTGTCAAAATTCATAGAGAAATGAAAGATATTTCTACAGCAAAGAGTAAATCTCAAATTGATCAATTAGTAGCAAATGTTGATAGATATGAGAAAGAGGTTTTTAATAAGTTTGAAGTTATATATGATCGATTCCTTGGAGATAAAAAGATGGTTGATGCTGCATATAATACTTTTAAGGATTGGAAAAAAATTAGAGACGAAGTAATAACGCTTACTATCCAAGATAAAAAAGAACAAGCAATTAGTATTACAAAGGGAAAGGGTGCTAAGCACGTAGCATTAATTGATGAAGAAATAGGTAACTTATCAGATTTTGCTCAAAACAAAGCTATAGAATTCTTTAATAATTCTAATAAGCAAACCCAACAATCCATAATCATGTTACTTGGTTTAGTGTCAATTATATTACTCTTAATCATAGTTATTGCATTTACAACGGTATTTAGTATTAAGAAGCGACTAGATTTAACAATAGATATGATGAAGGACTTAGCTGAAGGTGATGGTGACTTAACAAAAAGATTAGAAGTTAAGACCAAGGATGAACTAGGTGAAATAGCAGATTTACTAAACACTTTCGTAGGAAAAATAAGAGCTACAGTTAGTGAAGTGGTGTCTGCTTCAGCAACACTTACCCAATTCGGCGGCACACTAAGTACAGCTATTACAGAAGCTAACTCAGGCATGGAAGAAATTGCAACATCTATTAATACTATAAGCGATAGTGTGCAAAATGTTGCAGGCGTTACTGAAGAAACAACAGCAAGCATAGAAGAAATGTCTAGTAGTGCAGAAACAATAAGTATTGAATCAAATAAATCCTTCGATAACTCAAAGCTAGTATTAGAATCAGCTAACCAAGGGGCTAAACTAATAGAAGAAGTAGTTGATTCTATTGATAAGGTGAAAGACTCATCTTCCCATGTTTCACAGGTAATTAATGAACTTAAACAATCCTCAGGAAAAATTAGTGATATAGTCTTAATTATGACTAATATTTCTGAGCAAACTAATCTACTTGCTTTAAACGCAGCAATAGAGGCTGCAAGAGCAGGAGATGCTGGAAAAGGTTTTTCAGTAGTAGCTGAGGAGGTTAGAAAGCTTGCAGAAGAAAGTAAAAAATCTGCTGATGACATAACACAGTTAATTTCAGGTATACAACAACAAATTGAAAAAACTAATAATATTATTATGAATGAAAATCAGCTTGTAGATACAAGTGTTAAAAAGGTTTATGACACAAATGACTCCTTTAAGAAAATACTTAATGTAATTCAAGAAATCTCTATGAAGATAGAAATGATTGCCCAATCTTCAGAACAGCAGTCTGTAATTTCTAATGATATGACTAAAGCCATAGATAGCCTATCACAGGAAACCCAAACTAATGCAAGTGCAGCTCAACAAATTACTGCTGGCATAGAAGAACAGGTTGGAACATTCCAGGAAATTGGTTCAAATATTGAAGAATTAAACAATATTGTTAAGAACTTAAAAGGTCAAGCAGATAAATTTAAAATATAAACTTTTAATGTTATTTTGTAAAAAAAGGTTAAATATATTTATTCTATGTTCAGCCAATATTGTACATAAAATAAGAGAAAATCCTTTATAAACCCAGAGGATTTTCTCTTTTATGTACAATATATACTATATTAAAAAGTGTGTTTGGTAATTGGATCATATAAATTTGAGATAACTTCACAATTTAAAGTTATGCATTACTATGGTAAATGCCATCCTCATCTATTTCACATGTTCTATTAAATAGCCTTCAAAAAAGCTCATTTAAATCACCTCATAATCTTATTTCAAAATCTCTCATGGAAATAAGCTTTCCTCTATATTGAAGTTTTCCACTCTCTATTAATTTTCTTACTCTAAAATCAATATACAAATCCCCAACAAGCTGATCTGATTTACCCATGGTTTCTCCAATAACCCTGGCAGCTTTTTTAAAGTCCAAACTACAGTTTGATAATATATCATTATCATAATAGGTTTCATCTACTCCTATAATTTTTTTACCCTTCCATATTCTCAAATTTTCTTTAGAATTTCTTAGAACCCGCCAGTCACTAATCAGATTATTGTATATTTCTTTATTTACCTTTGTTATTTTAGAAATGAAAGTGGGTATTTCTTCAGGTGAACACTGCCCTAAAGCTATGGGTCTATATGCCCTATTATCATAGTCTTTTATGTATGAATCAGACACATTAACCTGGTATAAATCCCTATTCTTTAATAAGGACATTAAATATCTTAGTCCTACTTGATCATTAGTATTTTCACCGTACCATATTACTACTTTTGAATCTTGATCAATATTTCTTATGCATTCACATATTTTAATAAAATCTTTCTCAATGTCTCCAAAATACTCATAGGCTGAAACCTTTTTTAAGATGTCTATAAGATATTCTATTCTCTTTTTTAGCCCTGCTTCCTTATAAATTTCATAGATTGGTCCTATTGAAAAATCATCTCTTACACATATTACTTCTCCCTTATATTCACTTGGATTATTTTTAAAAAAGAATCTTAAGGTTCCACTGGCTGAATCACCAAATGCTATATGCACATATTTACTCATCCTTAGTCCTCCTTTTACCCTCATAGCTTTTATTCCCATTATTATACTACACCCTTTCATATTAGCATAATAAAAACCTAGTTGTTTTAGCTTATTTAAAGGTAAGTATATGGACTGTATCAACTACCTGTTCATTCTCCTGTTTATCCATATTTATCATAATTTTCTTCCCTGAAGGACTCCATATGGGAGCACCGTATCCAAAATACTCTGTAGATACAAATGATTGTATTTTGTTTTTCATATCCATTATATAAAAACCCACATCTCCATTAGAGCCTTTATTTAACATGTATGCTAATTTTGTTCCATCGGGAGACCAATTAACACCATATATAAACCTTCCTTCAACTAAGATTTCTTTATTTTTTCCATTTAAATCTGTTAAGATTAACGAATCCTTTTGTTCCTTTACAAGATGTTTGCTTAGAATTAATTCCTTTTTATCTGGGGATAAATAAAAACCTGTTACATTATCTTCAAATAATATCTTTTCTTTCATATTAATATCATAAACTTTCATTTTTTTATCATAGGTTTTATAGTACACCTTATCATTAACCTTAAAAGCATATTGAATCATATGGTCTTCCGCATTTTCTATCTTTCTTGTAGTCCCATCTACATTTACAAAATGAAAGTGACTACCCATAAATGGTATAATAATTTCATCATTATTCACCCATTTAGCTTCAGTAAATTCCTGAACATAAGGAAGTGAAATTTTAACCTTTATTTTGCCATCCATATCTACAATATAGCCTGTTCCTTTATTTTCTAACATATTAACATATAGAATATGCTTTCTATCAGGTGATACAATGGGATATTCCTGATACTGTGATTTATCTGTGAAAATCTTTTCTTCTTTTGTTTCTACATCATACAAATATAAATTTCTCATGATAGCACTAACATGTCCATCTACCTTAGAATATAATTCTTTATTTTCCTTCCCAACAATTATTTCCTCATCATTTACCCATTCAAAACCTTTCATTCCCTCATAAACTTTAATTTTTTCTATAGCAATATCTTCATATACTGCATCCTTTGTATCATCAATAACTATTATAGTTTTTTCTTCTTTCTCAATTACTTGACGTCCTTCCTTTTCAGTTTTTCCACATGCAGCAAATAAACTTAAGGAAATAATTAATGTAAATATATATATTCCTTTATTTCTCATTTCTGAAACCCCCTATATTTTATATTAATAATGTACAAGACTATTTTTTCAAAAATATATATTTATGTTTCAAAATTGTAAACTTTTATGAGAAAAGAGGAAAAACTATTGAAATGGTTGTACCTTTTCTTTTTATATCTAATATGGAGATATTTCCTTTTTGCTTTTCAACTAATTCCTTCACAAGGGACAAACCTAAGCCAGTACCAGCATATTCCTTTGATCTATCCCTGCTCACCGTATAAAAAGGCTCAAATATCTTTTCTCTTGCATGAACTGGAATTCCCATACCCGTATCTATTACCTCAATAAACACATTTCCATCTTTTTTATAGCTATTAACAAAAACCTTTCCATTAGACTCATTGTACTTAATTCCATTGTCAATCAAATTGATAAAAATATGCATTAGGCTCTCCTTGTCTCCTAAAATATAAGCTGATTGAAGGTTAGTTAATAAATCAATGTTAAATTTTTGAGCTTTTCCTTTCATACGATTACAAATTTCCTCTAAAATCTCTTTTATATTAATTTTTTCGGATTGAAGCTCAAAATCGTACTTTTCTAAAGAAGACAAGTACAATATTTTTTCTACCATTTCATACAACCTCTGGGCTTCCTTTGAAATATTAGACTTTGCATCTTCTAATAAGTTTGAATCGTCACTATACATCTCTAATAAATCAATATAAGCATTTATAACTGTAAGGGGCGTTTTGAACTCATGAGTAATATTTCCGATAAAGGTTTTTTGTTGCTTTTCTAACTCTTTTAATTTTTTTACTGCCAATCTTAGTTTCTCTTGCTCCTTTTCCATCCCCTCAATATGGTTTTTAATTTGATTACTCATATAATATATTCCCTGACTTAATTCTCCAAGTTCATCATTTCTTCTTAATGGGAGAATTTCATCATAAAAACCCTTCTCAATATTTGATGCATCCTTATTAAGTTTCAATATGCCCTTTGTTAGATCATTAAAATAGAAATAACCGCCTAGGAATGTTAGAGCAAATACTATAGTTCCTATGTTGAAAAATAGAGATTTAATGTTATTATAAAATTCTATATTTTTTCTAAGTGAATATTCAAATTTAATAACTCCAATTTGCCCATTTATATCATGAATAGGTGCCACATAATCTAATTTATCATTTACAATTTGATATGCTATTTTATCATTTAATCCATGCACTAATATATCTTTAACATCTGTCCTAGTTCCAATGTTGATTGAGTTTCCAACCTCTCTACCTGACATATCATATATGGAAACCTGCATGCCACTCATTAAATCCAACTGACTAGCTATTTGATTACCCTTTTCCTTAAGAAACGCCCTGGGCTCTTTTATGGATCCCATAAGATAAATTTGTCTAACATATATATTTGCAATTTTCGTCTGCTGAGCTAAATGTTCTTCATATTGCTTTTGTTGATCTCTTTCAATTCCTTTAAGAACTAAATAGCTCAAAAGACTTACTGTTATAAATAAAAGGAGTGCTAAAAAAATGCTAGACTTAAGTTTTATGCTAATCTTCATAAATTTCACCTATGGCCTTATATCCTACTCCATGAATTGTTTGGAGAATATTTTGATATGATTCTCCTAGCTTTTTTCTCAGTCTTTGTATATGTATATCCACAGTTCTTGTTCCACCTGCATATTCCATTCCCCATACTATATCTAATAATTGATCTCTAGTATATACTCTTCCCATATGAGAAAGTAACAGAGTTAACAAATCAAATTCCTTTGGTGTTAAGTTCAAAGATTGTCCATGCAATTGTACTTTTCTATGTTGTAAAATAACTTCTAAGTCTCTTATTGTTATCTTCTCTTGTTCTTCATCAGAATTTTTTTGTAACCTTCTTAATAGGGATTTTGCACGTGCAACTAATTCTCGCATATGAAAAGGCTTAGTAATATAATCGTCTGCCCCCAGTTCTAAGCCTAATATTTTATCAACTATATCATCCTTTGCCGTAAGTAGAATTATTCCTAATCCAGCTTTATTTTCTAATCGTTTACAAACTTCAAAGCCACTCATTTTAGGCATCATCACATCTAGTATTACCACATCCGGATTAAAAGCAGATATCTTATTTAACGCATCCTCTCCATCATAAGCTGCTTCAACTGTGTATCCTTCTCGATCAAGGGCATAGGTAATTGTATCTGCAATTGTTTTTTCATCATCTACTACTAAAATCTTATCCAAACTTCCACCTTCTTTCCGTATACTGATTAAATCTTTTATATTTTATCACATTTGTTTTACTCACAAAGTTCTTTATTTTTCTTTGTATATAATAAAGGCTACTTCCCTTTTTAATCTATTTGGAAGTAGCCTTTGTACTTTTAATTATTTTATTCATTATAACTATTATATACGGACAATACTGTATTTTTAGTTTTCATATATATTTTCTCTTCATGATTATGTTTAGCATTCAATATAGAAGGATCTTATTATCAAAAAGACTACTAACAAATAGTTTATCAACAGTCTAAAATGCCTAACAATAGTTGAATATCTTATATGATCAATCTATTTATTTTTCATTGAATAAATACTAACTCATATAAATCCTCTAAATAGTAATTTTGTGTGACTATATGAAAAGCTCCATAATAGGATTTCATCTCATGAAAATACACTTTATAGTTTTATTCTTTTCTAGCTTTTTCATAATTTATATTCATTAGAATAAATTCAATTTCTGCAATAAATGTACATATAATTAAAGAGAGGTGAAATTATTTATAAAGGAGGATTTTTTATGTATCTAAGAAAAATTTTCATATTGTTACTTGTAATTCTAATAGTATTACCTATAAACGTAAGCGCCAGAACCAAAGATGAAGCATCCAGTTGGCATTATGGAAATGTAAGTGACTGGGCAAAACCTGTGCTTGTATCTGCTGCAACAAAAGAGATTGCTAAAGATGAGAGTCTTTTTATAAATTGTAGTAGAAATATTACAGGAAAAGAATTTGTAACGCTCCTAGTGAATTTGTATGAATCATTAACAGAAAATACAATGAAACCTGCATCTAAAGTTAAATTTCCCGATGTTGATGTGACTTTACGAAAAGCATATAAGTATGAACTTGCCCATGGTATAGGTAATGAAAAGTTTGCACCAGATGATTATGTTACACGAGAACAAATGGCTGTTATGATTTATAATGAAATAAAACTCATACTTAAAAGGTTAAATATGGCTATTTATTATAGTGATGGTGTTCCTACTCTTAATTTTGCAGATAAGGCAAATGTTTCTTCTTGGGCCGTTGATGAAGTAGATTATATATTTGATAATAAAATTATTACAGGTGATGGAATCTATTTTAATCCGAAGGGAAATGTTTCTGTTGAGCAGGCAGTAGCAATATTAAATAACGTATACGATATCTATAATCCTCACTTTGAGGCAGGTGGAAAATCTAAAGCAGAAGTCAAAGCAGCTTTAGAAGCAATCAATACAAAAAAATTCACTGTAGGTGATATGGTATCTTTTAACTTGGGATATTATGATGATGCTAAAATGGTTTCTTATGAAGATGGATATGTTTTTCGTTTAGACGGAGTTAACAGCAATACTGGTGAAAAAAGGGGCACATTAGTTTTTGATAGTGATATGAATGAACAAAATAATTGGTACACAGATGTTGACATGGAGACTTATGTATTTATTGACAAAAAAAGCTGGTATTCTGATGTGGGTATAATGTTAAGAGTTAACGCAATGGAATTTGTAAATAATAGACATAGTGGATATTATATATGTATTCAAGGTAACGGAGATGTCCGTTTTGAAGTCTATTCTATAAGAGAGGGCTGGAAAGAGCTAGAATATTTCCATACCAATGTAGACCCAACAATTCCAAATAAATTACGGGTTACAGCCGTAGGGTCCAATTTCACTATTTATTTAAATGATAGAGAAATTGGTACTGTAAAAGATAGTACCTATTCTGCTGGTAACGTTGGTCTTAGCGCGTGGAACGAATACGCTTATTATTATGGCACTATAGTTAAAGATTTAGATTAATAAATATCTCTAAGATTTAGAAGAAAATCATGAAAAATTATTAAACATGTTGTTAACATTAACTTTAATAATAACTATGCTTATATGTTGTGACTATAGTGGAAACTGTCAAAAATTTGTAGATACATAAAATAAAGGTGTTAGTATTTGGATAAATACTAACACCTCACATACAGCCTGCACTTGTGGCTATTTTATTCAATATAACTATTATATATGGACAATATTTATATTGATCTTGTCCTTAGTTTTCATATATATTTTTTTCTTCAGGTGCATCAATACTTTCAACTTTAGTTGCCTTAATTATTGGAATCATTTCTTCCCTATTAGTATATTCATTATAATAACTAACTGCATCAATTATTCCCGTAACCTCTACCCATTCATTATCCTCAAATTTGCTGCCCTCACTCCATTCACATAATAATCCAGTCAATTGCTCATGATAATGGTCACCATGGCGACTCATTAATAATCGAGAAATAACAAATCTCTCTTTAGGAAAATCTGATTCCCTGTGTACAGCACCTGACAATGTAACTTCCTTACCCATCATTTCATCTGGATTCATATATACAGATTCTAGAGTTCTCTTAAACTTTTCCCCATCAGAATTAGGATCCTGGTCTTCAACATGATCCACTTTATCTTCATTAATATCTAAAGTTTCTTCTTGCTTAATAGGTTCTTTTTTATTTATTTCACTGTCACTAATCTCATTCTTCTGTCCTTTTTCAATTAATCCGTACGCAAAATAAATAAGGCCAATTGCTATTATAACCCCTATGAATTTACCTATCTGTGATTTCTTCATTTTATCTCTCCTTATACTGCTATATATACTATGACATTTATTAATTATTATTTTACCACATTTCTAATGTTATACTTTTTTACAAAAAATGTAATTCGATTAATCAGCTTCATTCATATAGTACATAATTTATTATGTATTTCCGACTAGATAAATTGTTATTTCAACTTTTTGATAAATTATACTCATTGAAATAAATTCAATTATTGTATAATATTTACATATAATTAAATTGGATAGAATTATATATAAGGGAGGATTTTTTTGTGAATGGAAAAAAAATTATAACATTGTTACTTGTAATTCTAATAGGATTACCTATAAACGTAAGCGCTAGACATAAAGACGAAGCATCCAGTTGGCATTATGGAAACGTAAGTAATTGGGCAAAACCTGCCCTGGTTTCTGCTGTTACAAAAGACATTGCTACAGATGAGAGCCTTTTTGTAGATTGTGCTAGAAATATTACAGGGAAAGAATTTGCAATTCTAGTAGTGAATCTGCATGAATCTTTAACAGAAAGTAAAATCAAACCTGCATCTAAAGGTAACTTTCCCGATGCTGATGTGAATTTACGAAAAGCATATACTCTTAAAATTATCAATGGTGTAGGAGAAGAAAAATTTGAACCCAATGCTTCTGTTACGCGAGAGCAAATGGCCGTTATCATATATAATGAAATAAAACTCATACTTAAAAGACTAAATATAGCTATTAATTATAGTGATGGAGTTCCTACTCTTAATTTTGCAGATAAGGCAAATGTTTCTCCTTGGGCTGTTGATGAAGTAGATTATATGTTTGATAATAAAATTATTACAGGTGATGGAACAAATTTCAATCCGAAGGGTAATGTTTCTGTTGAGCAAGCAGTAGCAATATTAAATAGAGTATATGATAAGTATAAGCCTGAGTTTGAGGCAGGTGGAAAATCTAAAGAAGAGGCAAAAGCAGCCCTAGAAGCAAGCATCACAGAAAAGTTTACTGTAGGTGATATGGTATCTTTTAACTTCGGATATTATGATGATGCTAAAATGGATTCCTATGGAGATGGATATGTTTTTCATTTAGACGGAGTTAACAGCAACACGGGTCGAAAAGAAGGTAAATTAGTTCTTGATAATGATATGAATGAACAGCATAATTGGTATACAGATGTTGACATGGAAACTTATGTATTTCTTGATAAAAAAAGTTCCTATTCTGATGCAGGCATAATGTTGAGAGTAAATGCAATGGAAGTTGGAAATAATAGACACAATGGATATTATGCATGTATTGAAGATAATGGAGATATTCGTTTTGGAGTATATGTTATGAGTGAAGGTTGGAAAGAACTACAATATTTTCATACCAATGTAGATCCAACAATTCCAAATAAATTACGTGTTAAAGCTGTAGGATCAAGTTTCACTATTTATTTAAATGATAGAGAAATTGGTACTGTAAGTGATAGTACATATTCTGCTGGTAAAGTTGGACTTAGAACTTGGAACGGAGATGCTTATTACTATGGTACTGTAGTTAAAGATTTAGATTAATAAATAGCCCTAAGTTTTAGGATAAAATTATAAAACCGATGATTTTTTAATCATCGGTTTTCTTTATCTATTTATCATTTAATACTCTCATGGCATTTAGTATGGCAATAGTAGCAACACCTACATCACCAAAAACTGCACTCCACATATTTGCTATACCAACGGCCCCTAGAACAAGGATAATTCCCTTAACACCAAGGGCAAATATAATATTTTGCCATACTATCTTATTAGTATTTTTAGAAATACTTATGGCCTTAGGAATTTTACTGATTTCATCTGTCATTAAAACCACATCTGCCGCTTCAATGGCAGCATCAGATCCTAAACCACCCATGGCTATTCCCACATCAGCCCTTGCCAATACAGGTGCATCATTAATGCCATCTCCAACAAATACAACTTTTCCTTTATTATTCTTATTAAATAATAATTCAAGCTTCTCTACTTTTTCATGGGGCAATAGTTCAGAATATACTTTATCAATTCCTATCTTCTTTCCTATATGATCAGCCACATTCTTATGGTCACCTGTTAACATAATAATGTTAGAAATGCCCATCTTCTTTAGGGACTCAATTCCATCTTTAGTATCTTCCTTTAATTCATCTGCAATTATGATTGTTCCAATATGTTTATTTTCCTTTGAAATATATATATTAGTTCCAGCTTGGTTAACTGCTGATATATGTATGTTATTATCTTTCATTAGAGCCTTGTTTCCAACAAGTACTTGAATTTCTTCAAATTCAGCTGAAATACCTTTCCCTGCTATCTCATTAATATTTGAAACCTTTGATTCATCTAGACCTTTAGAATATTCTTCTACAATTGATTGAGCAATAGGATGATTAGAGAAATGCTCTATATGAGCTGCTATCTTTAATACTTCATCCTCTTTAAAACCTTCTTGTGCCATTATTTCTTTAACTTTAAACTTACCTTTAGTTAGAGTTCCCGTCTTATCAAATACAATAGTATCTACATCTTTTAGGGCCTCTATAAAGTTTCCACCCTTTATCAATATACCATTTCTTGATGCGGCCCCAATACCACCAAAGTATCCAAGTGGGATTGAAATAACTAAAGCACAAGGACAGGATACAACTAAGAATATGGCTGCTCTATACATCCAAGGTAAAAAAGGTTCCTTTAATATAAGTGGAGGACAAATAGCTAATAATAGGGCTCCACCTACTACTGCTGGTGTATAGTATCTTGCAAATTTCGTAATAAACTTTTCTGTCTTGGCCTTTTGTGCATTTGCCTTTTCTACTAAATCCAATATTTTTGAAACTGTTGATTCATTAAATAATTTAGTAACTTTAATAGTTAAGGCTCCCGTTTTATTTATGGAACCACTTAGTACTTCATTATCCACATCCACTTCCCTAGGGATAGATTCTCCAGTGATTACAGAAGTATCTATAGTGGACTGCCCTTCTATTACTATTCCATCAAGTGGAACCTTTTCTCCTGGTTTAACTAAAATAATATCTCCAATTTGAATCTTATCAGGAGAAACTTTCACATAATTATTATCCTTTTTTAAATTAGCAAACTCTGGTTTAATATCTAATAGAGCAGTAATTGATCTCTTTGATCTATCTACTGCCATATGCTCAAATATCTCACCTACTCGGAAAAATAACATAACTGCCACAGCTTCTGGATATTCTCCTATAAGGAATGCTGCAAGGGATGCAATTGACATTAGGAAGTTTTCATCCAATAGTTGCCCTCCTAAGATCCCCTTAATAGCGTCAAATACAATATTTCTAGCAATAACTATGTATGCCATTACAAATAATCCTAGTTGAATAGATTGATTAACCGGAGCAAGTAATGCAGCAGCAAATATGATTGCACCGATAATTAGTTGAATTATATCACCTTTACTGGCTTCATGACTATGATCGTGATCATGGTGGTGATGATCATGGTCATGATGGTCATGACTTTTTTGAGCTGGTCCACAGCCACTAGAACAACCTCAAGAACTTTTAGCTTTTAATATTTTTTCACTCATTTCTATTTCCCCCTTTTTTCTAAAATGTGGTCTAACCCCATTTGGTAAATTCCCTCTACATGTTCATCATCTAAAGAGTAATATGACAACCTTCCTTCTTTTCTCATCTTTACTAATCTATGATTTCTAAGAACTCGTAGCTGATGAGATACGGATGATTGACTCATATTTAATAGATTTGCTATGGTCCCAACACATAACTCCCTTTTAAATAGGACGTAGATCAACTTGACTCTTGTCTGATCTCCAAATATTTTTAAGAACTCAGATAAAGAGTACAATGTATCTTCCTCTGGCATATTTTCAATAATTTCTTTAATAGCTTTATCTTCATTTCCTTTACAGCAAGCTTCTAAATGCAAATAGTCACCTCCAAAACACATCTATATATGTACATGTGTTCATGTGTTTGTTCAATCATAATTATATTACTTTTTAATCTAATTTCCAAGTGTTTATTGAAAATTTTTATCATTTACACTAAAAATTTGCTCCAGTGACTAGAAAACCTTCAAGTCTAAAGTAAACTACTTAAAATATCATTTAGCTATTAACAACTAAACGTATTTTTATTTTACAGAACAAAATTTTAGTTATCAATTAATAATTGTTTTTTGTTAAGTATTTTGTTATAATTGCATGTGCTTAATAAAAAGCAAATTAATTAAGGGGACAATACTATGAATGAACAATTGATAAATAAATTAATCTCAAATATTGTACATTTTTATCCTTTATTCCAAAAAGAATTCTTGGATTTAAGGATTGATAATAATGTTAAAGAAATAAGCCCATTACTCTTTAGAATCTTAGATGAGATTCATATTGAAGGAAATACCACTGTTTCCACTTTAAGTAAACGGCTGTCTATTTCCATGCCAAATACTAGTAGAAGCGTAAATACCCTAATCAAACTTGGGTATGTAGATAAAAGACAAGATGAAGTTGATAAAAGAATTATTCATTTATACCTAACAATGAAGGGTCTAGATTTAGTTGAAAATTCTATTCTTGAGGCTGAAAAAAAGATTTTTACCAAATTTAATGTACTAGATGAAAAAGAAATAAAAGAGCTTTCAGATTCGTTCTATTTAATAAGAAACCTACTTATTAAAGCAAGAGATTTAAATGAAAATTCAAAAGGAGGACTATAATTTAATACAATGATTAATCTTATAGATATGAATTTATTTTGGAAATTGTTTTGGACATCAACGGATAGACAAGGTTCTTTTAGTTTATATTCAATGGAACATGTACTTGCTTTGAGTATTATTTTAGGAATAATTATTTTTCTATTTATTCATAGAGAAAAATTGAAAGAAAATCATACTAGAATAAAAGTTGGACGAATCATAGCATCCATCTTATTTGTTCAAACTTTTTTTCTACATTTTTGGTTTTTTCAAAGTGGAACTTTTACACTTCAAGAATCTCTCCCTCTATACCTATGTAGAATAACTACTATATTATGTATTTTCATGATACTAAAAGAAGACTTTTCATTTTTTGAAATTGTTTATTTTTGGGGATTGGGGGGAGCATCTCAGGCGCTTTTAACTCCTGATACAGGTGGTTTTTTATTTCCTCATTGGATATATATTCAATTTTTTATTAGTCATGGAGGTATATTAATCTCAATATTTTTCATGATGATAGCTTATGAATATAAACCAAATTTTAAATCCTTAAAGAAAACATTTAAGTGGAGTTTTATCTACTTGTTCATTGTGTGGAATATTAATTATTTTGTTAATGGAAATTACTCTTATTTACGAAATAAACCATTAACCCCAACAATACTTGACTATTTGCCAGCCTTCCCTTATTATATTCCATTTATGGTAATGGGCATGTTTTTCGTTTTCTTTATTCTATATATTCCATTCTTTGTATTAGGTATGAAAGAAAAGAACCTACAGAAAAGTATCAATATATAATAAATAAAATGGGACAAACTTAAATGATTAAGTATTGTCCCATTAATTTTTTAGAGTGTAAATAGTCCTATAAACTGACCCCTTTCTAGTAGATATACAAATTAGTTGAATTTTCTATTAGAAGGACCTATTTCATGAGAGATGTTATTTTATTATTTTAAAACAATTCATACATAAAAACCTTAGATTTTCCTTCAATTACTGGGTTTAAAATTAATCTATTGTGGTATAATAATTCATATTAATTTTAAGAGGTGTTATTGAAATGAGTATTAATTGGTTTGAATGGTTAGGTTATTTAGCTTCTCTCATTGTACTAATATCCCTATTAATGAGTTCTATCCTAAAACTTCGATGGATTAATTTAGTAGGATCTGGTTTATTTGCTCTATATGGATTTTTAATTGGCGCATTGCCAGTAGGATTTATGAATCTAGGTATTGCTGCTATTAACATATACTACCTTATAAAGATATATAGATCAAAGGAATACTTTAAGATGCTTCCCATTGAAGGGGATTCTAAGTATTTCAGCTACTTCTTAGATTTTCATAAAAAGGGACTAGAAGAGTATGCTGGTACATCTCAGTTTCATATTAGCAACTCAGATGTAAATTTTTATATTTTAAGAAATATGGTACCAGCGGGAATTTTTATAGGCTCTAAATATGATGAGAATACTCTAAAGGTAGATCTTGATTTTGTTATACCAGAATATAGGGATTTTAAAATAGGAAGCTACATTTACGAAAATAGAAAGGAATATTTCCTAGATAAAGGCTACTCTAAGTTTATAAGTTTTTCATCAAAGGATGAACATATTAAATACCTTAAAAAAATGGGATTTGAAGAAAAAGAAGGAAAAGGCAAAAAATGTTTTGTAAAATCAATAATTTAGATAATTTTAGCATCTATGAAATCATAGATGCTAAAACAGTCTATAGTTCCTGTCAATTTATAATAAAAATAAATTTTATTCTGGATAATATATGAACATACTCACTCTTGTTAACTCATTCCCTAAATTCTTCTTATAGGCTAAAATATTATACTATATTGCAATATTTTATCTCTAAATTTGCCATCATAAATTTTGATTTAATCTCAATAAAGTAAACCAAATCATTGAAATATTGATATAGAACAGCTCTATTTTCAAATTCTTCTCTTGTTTTTGGTAATTCAGTGTCTTGGTAATGCTTTTTTATGAAATCTGCCTTTACTAAAAGGTGTTCTCCCGTATTGCACTCATTTAATTCGTTAGCTAGGTTTTCAGTAAACTCACTTAATAGCTTAGCTTTGTCAACAGTAATAAACATTTTTTCAAAATGTTTTTCCATATTTACAAGAATTTCATATTGTTTCCTTCTCATCTGAAAATATTTAATGAAATAGCTATTATCTTTCAATATGAAATTATTATTAAAGTTGATAGCATGATCAAAACCCTTTGATATAATACGATCTAACCTTTCTAAGGAATCTTCTTGTTCTTCTATAGAACATTGATTTAATAGTTGCAACTTCATGTTGTGTAGAATGGTTTTTATTAACTCTTCTACTTCCAATTGTATATCTCTTATTTCCTTTTCTTTGTTAGGTATATGAAGATTCATACCTAAAGCTACTATGACACCAGTTAATAATAACCCTATCTCATTGAGCATAATATCTAAGCTGAGACTTTGAATATTATAAATATGACTTACTAAAACTGTACTAACTGTCAGCCCTTCTGTAACTTTGAAGATTGTTAATATTGGTATAAATATAATCAAAAAAATACCAAGTACAGTTAAATTATGACCACCCACTTGAAATAAAATAGTGGCTAGAATTATTGCAGCTATAGATGTTATAAGCCTCTTTATACCTACGACATATGTTTGAAGTCTTGTATCTAAAATACTAATCATACATATCATTCCAGCTGAGGGACTATACTTTAGACCAAAGAAATCTGCTATAAATATGGATAGTATAAAACCTATGGCTACCTTTGTACCTCTATAAAATAAATTTTTCAATCAACTTCACCTCAACCTCTTTATTACCCCATTTTTTTTATAATATTCACTGTTTTTTTATCCAAAATATTGTATTAGACAGTTAAAGTTTTTAATCTTATACATAACTTATTTCATCTCTAACTTTTAAAATATAAGACATCTAACAGAGAAATACTCTATTAGATGTCTATTTATTTTTATATCATTTACATTGTTGAATTTAATTTCATTTTCATACCATTTAATTAACGCTCTATCATTTTACTTAAATTCAATAGCTTCAGCAACTTTAATACATCTTACATAAAATAGTTAAATACTCTTCATATCCATAACTTCATCACTGATTATAGGTACTTTTATTTCTACCAAATACTCATTTTCATTATTCACTATAAAGCTACTAATAATTGATGTTTTAATAATATCTCCCCTTATCTGTAATTGTTTCTTATTAATATATTCTCTTATTCTTGAAAAAGTATCTTCCATATTGGAATATGGACCTTCGTGGTAGGCTATAATACACTTTCCAAGTGAATACTCCTGAACATTTAAATCCTTAATAAATTCCTCATCTGTAGGCATTATTACTTTTTCCAGGTATTCAGTTTTAGTACAATGTAAATATTTTTCATTATATATAAATGAAATACCATGATTATGTCCAACTTCAGAATAGTTAGGATAACGCTCTGTTAGTTCAAGTAATTTAGTTTCAAATTCATACCAATCATTGACTGTTTGACAATCACCAATAACACCATAAATTGGATTGCAACTTTTAATCTCTATTTGGTTTTCAATTGTTTCATAGCGTATACTTGTTTCTTCTATTGTTTCAATAATAGACTCAAGTTTTTTTGCCACAGCTTGCATTTTCATTATTTTATTTTCAAACTGTTCTTTTTGGGATTTAAGGGTTTTTAATGCCTCATCTAAATGATGCATTTCTTTAAATTTTTTTACTTCTTCCAAAGATAATCCTAACATTTTATAAAACTTTATTCGATCGACCTCAATAAATTGTTCTAGTGAATAATATCTATAAGAATTTTGCTCATCAACTATTTCGGGCGATAATATGTCCATTTTATCGTAATATCTTAGGGTTTGAGCATCAATATTTTTAATCTTAGCGATTTCCCCTATTCTATATTTTTTCTTCATAATATCTCTCCAAAATTTTATTTAGCTTCCTATGCTACTTGAATATCAATAATAGGATACACCCTTTTTTATTAAAGTATAAACTCATCTTTTATACTATCTCTATTTATATGGTTCTATAGCATAAATCTAATGTTTCCTATTGACTTTATAGTTACTATAAGGTTTATAATACTATTTATCAATTATAGTATACAAGGAGGAAGTATATGAATAAAGATTTTGAAAACATTAACTTTAAAAATTATCTAAAGTTTGTACTACCTACAATTTTTTCTATGGTTTTTATTTCTATATATACAATGACCGATGGTATTTTTGTATCTAAAAAATTAGGTAGTACTGCTCTTGCAGCTCTTAATGTAACACTTCCTGCTTTTAACTTTATTTTTGGAAGTATTTTTATGATTGTCATTGGTGCATCAGCAATTATTGGTATTAATATTGGTGCAAAGGAAGTTGAAAAAGCTAATAAAAACTTTAGTAACATGATTTATGCACTTGCCTTTATAGGATTGTTTTATTTTGTAATCGGCTTGTTTTTTACTAAATCCATTGCTTCATTATTAGGAGCAAAAGAGGATTTATTACCTTATGCAACAGATTATCTATTTATATTATTTATAGGATCTATTGGATTTGTTATTAAACTTTTTACAGAAATATTTTTAAGGTTAGAAGGGAAATTTAATCTTTCTTTATTTGCTACGGTTGTTGGCGGTGTTGCAAATGTTATTTTAGATTATTTATTCATTTATGAACTAGATATGGGCATTAAAGGTGCTGCTCTTGGTACAATTCTTGGTGCTTTCATTAATGGTTTGTTTGGTGTTGTTTATTTTGCTTTCAAGGAATCTAAAATACGCTTTATTTTTACTAAAATCAATTTCAATTTTCTAAAGGACTCTATGATTAATGGTTCATCTGAAATGGTATCTAGTTTATCTACTGGCATTACAACCTTTTTATTTAATACAGTACTTTTAAATTCAGTTGGAGAAATTGGTGTATCTAGCATATCTATTATTTTATATGTTAACTTTTTATTATCTTCTATTTTCATTGGGATTTCCATGGGTATACAGCCATTACTTAGTTATAACTTTGGTGCAAATCACTTTAATAATATTAACAAGCTTGTAAAAATGTCTTCTATACTTATTGGTACTATCAGTATCATAGCCTTTGCCATATGTAATACTTTTAAATTTCAACTTATATCTTTGTTTAATACAGATAATATAACACTTATTCAGATGACTGCACAAGCCTTTACTATTTTTAGCTTTACATTTTTTATTAGTGGCTTTAATATCCTTGGATCTAACTTTTTTACATCCCTAAATAACGGTAAATATTCAGCAATTATTTCATTTAGCAGATCTATTGTATTTAAATCAATTATTATTTTAACCTTACCATCTATTATCGGCTTAAATGGTGTATGGTTAACAATTCCATTATCAGAATATCTTTGCATTATAATCACACTTTACTTTTATACGAAAGTAAAGAAAACTCAGCTATTGCCTGCATAAGTAAATAATTAGTTACTTGTTTTACAATTCATTAGATACATTCTTTATAAAGATTATAACTAATTGCATTCTTAACAATACAATTAGTTATAATCTTCTTTTTTTGTATCTTTCTATGCACCACTTATTCAAATAACATGCACAACATTAATCAATATACATATTATATAGTGCAAAATAGACAAGCCCATAATAAAAAAACTATATAATAATAGGAGGATAAACACATGATCCAAGAAAGTGATCAAAAGGAAACTTGTAAAAAGAAGATGAACGAGAGACAAGTTACAAATACAAACTCAAATTTAGGAAAATGCTGTGAAACTGGACCATTAACTCCACTGCAACGTCGGGAAGAGGCATTTGAAATTCGTGAGAATGCGGCACAGTTTCAGAAGGATCTCCCCCTTCCAAATCATCCATGTAATGGGGATGAAAATTTATATGCAAATAAAATCGGCAACTTCTCTAAGACCTTACCACACAATGGACTAGGAGAAGTGGACATTAATGCATATAACATCTTTATTAAAGCTTTAACCACTGGTAATCCAGATATTTTTGAAGCTATTCCTTTAGGAGGTGTTATGAAACTTGCTAATCCTCAAGCTTCCTATGCATATGATTTGATAGGACCTGATTCTCATCATTTGACCACTATGATACCTCCAACCTTTAGTAGCGCTTGGCGTGCCAGCGAAATGGCTGAAGACTATTGGAGTGCTCTAACCCGTGATGTGCCTTTCATAAATTATAATACGAACTACCTTACTATTGCTGCTGCTTCTGATCTATCAAAGTTTTCGGATTTTCGAGGACCTAAAGAAGACGGAGTTGTTACTACACAAACATTGTTTAGAGGGAATTTACCTGGCGATTTGATAGGGCCTTATATTTCACAATTTTTTTATAAAGATGTACCATTTGGCAACAAGACAATAGTACAACGATATGACAGTCCAATGGCTGGGGATGATTTTATGGTCTCCTATGATGAATGGCTTAATATCCAAAATGGAGGGCTGCCAAATAATTCAATAACCTTTGACTGTCTTCCACGTTATATTCGAAATGGTCGAGATTTGGGACAATGGGTTCATGTAGATTTTACCTATCAAGGTATGCTAACTGCTTGCTTGATTCTACTAAGTTTCGGAGATAAAGCATTAGACCCACGAAACCCCTATCTTAATTCTAGAACTCAGGTTGGTTTTATCACCTTTGGAGCAGCCCAAATTTTAGACTTCGTTGCAAAAGCAGCACGGATAGCACTAGAAGCTGCTTGGTATCAGAAATTTTTAGTACAGCGTGTCCTTCGACCTGAAGCCTTTGGCGGATGTGTTGAGAACAATTTAACAGGAGCAACCCGCTATCCCATTAATCCAGAATTATTTAATTCTAAGGCTCTTCCTAAGGTATTTAGTAAGTATGGGACTTATTTGTTACCTATGGCCTATCCGGAAGGTTGCCCTACCCATCCAGCCTATCCAGCTGGTCATGCTACTATTGCTGGAGCTGGTGCCACTATGCTGAAGGCATTTTTTAACGAATCATTTATAATTCCTGACCCGGTTGTAGCTAGTGCAGATGGTCTTTCCTTACTTCCTTATTCAGGAGCGGCATTGACAATAGGTGGGGAATTAAACAAACTTGCTTCTAATATATCTATTGGTCGAGATCTAGCAGGTGTCCATTGGCGTTCAGATTCCAGTGAAGGTTTAAAGTTAGGTGAATCAGTAGCTATCCAAATCCTTCAGGACTACAAAAATACCTACAATGAGCACTTTAGCGGATTTACCCTAACTAAATTTGATGGAACCACTATAATAATCTAATATAACCCCCTTAGAAAAAATAAAATTTTCTAAGGGGGTCATAATTTATAGAAAAGATAAATAGTCCTTAACTTATAATTTGTATTTTAACTTCATTTAGAGTACCTTTTACACTTCTCTAGTATATTCTTTTAACCATGCTCTCTCATCCTCATTTAAGTAAGTATATATCTTGTCATAGACTAACTTATGATATGAGTTTAAATAGTCCTTCTCTTCCCTATTCATTTCAGCCACATCTATAGCATCTAAATCTATTGGCGCAAAAGTTACAACTTCAAATTCCATAAATTGCCCATATTCATTCTTCTCAGCTTTTCTAGTGACTAGTTCATTTTCTATTCTAATACCATGGGACCCCTCTACATATATACCTGGTTCATTAGTTGTTACCATACCTTCTTCTAAAACAGAACTATCGAATATGTCAGGCCTTATCTTCCATCTAAATCCATTCCCATCTTCATGAACATTTAATAGATATCCTATACCGTGACCTGTTCCACACTTGTAATCTATACCTAAATTCCATATTGGTCTTCTAGCTAATATGTCTAAATTGTATCCTCTCACTCCATGTAAGAATTTTGCCATGGATAAATTTATCATCCCCCTTAATACGGCTGTAAAGTGTAACTTTAGTTCATCTGTTAACTCACCTAAAGCTATAGTTCTAGTTATATCTGTAGTTCCATCAAAATATTGTCCACCTGAATCTATTAAAAATAGATGTTCTGGTTCCAATTTATAATCAGATTCTTCAGTTGCACTATAGTGCATCATGGCTGCGTGTTCCTTATATGCGGCTATTGTACTAAAGCTTGGCTCTATAAATCCTTCTTGCTCTCTTCTCAACTCTTCTAACTTTTCAGCTGCACTCATTTCAGATATTTCTATCTTTCTTATATTTTTCTTTAACCAATACATGAACTTAGTAACAGCTACCCCATCTTTTATATGACTATTTCTTATATTTTCTATTTCTATTTCATTCTTTTGTGCTTTAAAAAATATGGTTGGGTTAATCTCATCTATCTTTTCTACTCCTGCTGGTATATTATTAACTATGGCGTAATTTACCTTACTTCTATCTAATAGTACTCGTTCATTTTCATTTATGCTTTTTATAAATTCATATATATGACCATATGGCTTTATCTGAACATTTTCTGTATTTAATACCTTTAATATTTCATCATTCAATTTACTTTCATCAACAAATAAGAATACTTTATCTAAGGTTATTAATGTATAAGAAAGTATTACAGGGCTATATAATATATCTCTACCTCTTATGTTAAACAGCCAGGCAATATCATCTAGGGAAGTTAAAATATGAGTGGTAACATTTTTTTCTTTCATCTTCTCTCTTAATCTAGATAGCTTAGAACTAAAGCTTTCTCCTGAATACTTAATATCTAATAAAAATGCTTTGCTATGGGGTAGTGATGGTCTATTTTCCCATATATTATTTATTAAATCATATGCATAAGATATTTTTATGCCTTTCTCGGCCAACTTATTTTCTAAGTTTACACCCTCTTTAGCTGATATTAATCTTCCATCAAAACCTAGTGTTCCACCTGTTGGTATAGATGCATATAAATATTCATCAGTAGTTGGTACCCCTTCTTCTCCCATCTTAAATAGTTTTACACCACTTCCTTCTAACTGCTTTTCTGCTTGTATAAAGTATCTTCCATCAGTCCAAAGCCCTGCTTCATCTTCAGTTACTACTGCAGTTCCTGCTGATCCAGTAAATCCTGATATAAATTCTCTAGACTTAAAATAATCTCCCACATATTCACTTTGATGACTATCAGAAGATGGAATTATATAGGCATCCATATTTTTTTCTTTCATATGTTTTCTTAATTGAATTATTCTGTCTTTAATGTTCATAATAAAGCCCCCTCATTTAGGATAGTTTATTTTACTTAAATGATATATTTATTATTCTTTCCATATTAGCTTAAAGTTTTTGTGCGAACAAATGCTAACACATAAACCACAGCCTGTACATCTTTCTGTATCAACAATTACCTTTTTTCCTTCTTTTTTAATAGCATTATATATACACCCTATTTTACACTTTTCACAATGAGCATTTACACATTCTTTTTCAGTTTGAGCTATATATGGCTCTATCTTCATTTCATCAAAGGATTTTAAAGAAGTTAAGGCCTTTCCTCTAATCTCTTCAAAATTTTCATATCTATTATCTATCATCCATTTTTCCAAATCATATATGACTTTGCCAATATGGTCAAATCCATTCAGAATAATAGACGTACCCATTTGGATCGTGGAAGCACCTAACATCATATACTCTAATATATTATAATAATTTTCAATTCCTCCAATACCACAAACCTGCAGATTAATAGCTTGTGAAATTGAAGCAACAGCTGCAAGTCCGATAGGACGTATGGGCGTACCAGAATATCCTCCATAGGTAGGTAATAGTGGCTTTCCAGCTTTAACATCCACTCCTATAATTGAACGTACCGTATCAATAGCACTAATAGCAGAGGCTCCAGCTTTTTCTGCCACCTTTGCTAACTTTGCCACATTTGTCACATTGGGAGATAGTTTAACCATTACTGGTATTTTTACTCTCTCAACTACACGATTGGTAATTTCATATAACTGATAAGGATTAGATGCCAGTACTTCTATCCCTTCTCCGTGGGGTGATGCAACCCCAAGTTCAATTGCATCTGCACCGAACTTTTCCACTCTACTTGCAATATAGGCCATCTCCGAAGGAGTTTGAGCCAAAATATTTGCAATTACAACTCCTCCCTGCTCTTTTACATAACCAATCTCATTTTCCCACTCTTCTAAAGTAAATTCGCTGTAGAGTCCAATATTTTGCATTCCACCTTCTTTTTCTACTAATCGAGGCCTTACATTAGCTCTTATTTCATTAACAATAGTTTCAGTAACTACAGCCCCTACGCCAGCATCTACTGCCTTTTTCATCATCTCTCCGTTACGAGTCCAAGGTCC
This sequence comes from Anaeromicrobium sediminis, assembly GCF_002270055.1. Classification (NCBI taxonomy): domain Bacteria; kingdom Bacillati; phylum Bacillota; class Clostridia; order Peptostreptococcales; family Thermotaleaceae; genus Anaeromicrobium; species Anaeromicrobium sediminis. Next base: position 102,044 of record NZ_NIBG01000004.1, read on the forward strand.
TGCTGCAATTATAAGTGGATTTTTCAATTCTATTCCCATAAAATTAACTGACAAGTTCAATGTTTACTCCCCCTCTAATTGAAAATTTCTCTTAGTCGATCTTCATGGCCACAGGACTTTCGTACCTTTAATTTTGACTGTAAAAATATTTCTTGCTGAACATTTTCTTCTTCGTCATTACTTTCAATATTATCAAATAAAAGACGAGCCGCAATTAATCCCATCTTATATACTGGCTGGGATATGGTTGTTAATTTAGGTTCCACTAATGCTGACATGTCTATATTGTCAAATCCTACAATAGCAATATCTTGTGGAATTCTAAGTCCCATTGTTTTAATTGCATCCATGGCTCCAACAGCCATTAAGTCATTTGCTGCAAAAATAGCCTCAGGAATTTCCTTTGATTGAATCAGTTTTTTTGCTGCTAAATATCCTCCCTCAATGCTATTATTTCCTTCTATTATGTATTTTTTTTCTACAGGAAGACAAAATTCTTTTAATGCTTTTTCATACCCTATTTGTTTTTCAATATTTTCTATTTGGTGTTTCACCCCGGAAATATACGCTATTTTTCTATATCCAGTCTCAACAAGATGTTTTGTAGCTTCATAAGCACCTACTATATAATCTGTAAAAACCATATTTTCCTTTGCGCTACTCTTGTTTTTCCCAATCATCACCAATGGGGTTTCTCGTTTTTTAATTTTATTAATATCTTTTTTATTCAAAAGGCTAGCCGTTAATATTAATCCATCTACTTTTCTCTTTAGTAACATTTCTATATACTCTCTCTCCTTACTCTCATTTTCTTCAGTATTACATAAAAGGATGTTATAACCTTTTTGATGGGCTATATCCTCCACTCCTTTTGCAATTTGAGTATATATAGGATTTAATATATTGGGAATTAATAAAGCTATTACATTTGTTTTATTAAGGTTTAACCCCCTAGCAAACCAATTTGGAGTATAGTTTAGTTCTTTCATGATGGCTAATACATGTTCTTTGGTAGTAGGAGATACAGTATCTGGATGATTTAATACCCTTGATATGGTAGCAACAGAAACTCCGGCTTTCTTGGCCACATCTTTAATATTCATTATTTCTTCACCTCACTTGATGTAACCCATTACATTACTATATTTGATTATATCCTTTACAAATCCTTTCAAAAATTAATAAACTTTTTGATTAAAAACTTCTACATCCTTTAAATAATGTTTATTGGAATTGTGAACCAAATTATTTTTACTAACCTCTAATAATTTTCTAACTTCCTTTTATAACCATAAAATAAAAGACTATGAGTAATTACTCCTCATAGTCCAATGGTTATTTATCTATTTAATTAAATTATTATATGTATTCAATTCTATTTTCTTATTTTAAAATCAATATTTTCTGCTGCTCCTTTAAAGGTTACTACTCTTTCAGAAGGTTTAGTAGTTGCCACAATATTTCCTCTTCTAATTACATATATACACTCACTCATTAATCTTATCGCATCCATTTCATTATCAGCATCTAATACAATCATATCTGCAGGTTTTCCAACCTCTATTCCATATTCATCTTCAATGTTCATAGTTTTGGCAGAATTAATAGTAATCATATCAAACAAATCAGAAATTTGATCATATCCACTTAAGTGGGCAGTATGAAGTAGTAAGTTAGCAGCTTGTAACATACTACCCTTACCTAGTGGATACCATGGGTCCATAATAGAATCATGCCCAATACTAACATTTACTCCTCTAGCTATTAACTCATCTACTCTAGTATGCCCTCTTTTTCTTGGATAACCATCAGTTCTATTTTGAAGAACAGAATTATCAAATGGATTTGTAATCATATTCATTTCTGCTCTTTTTAAGATACCAATAAGTTTAAAGGCATAATCATTGTTGTAATTGTGCATGGCAGTAGTATGACTGGCTGTAACTAATCCTTGCATATTATTATTTATTGTGAGTTTTGCCATTACTTCTAGAAATCTAGATTGGTCATCTCCAGTTTCATCCACATGTATATCAATTAGTGCATTATATTTTTTAGCTACGTTAAAGACAAACTCAACATCTTTTACTCCATCTTCTCGAGTAAATTCATTGTGAGGGATACCACCCACCACATCAGCTCCCATTTCCATAGCTTTTTCCATTAACCTTTCTCCATCTTCAAATGTATAAATACCATCTTGAGGAAAGGCAACTATTTGAATGTCCACTAAATCTTTCATTTCTTCTTTAACCTCTACTAATGATTCTACTGTAAGCAATGTGGGATCAGTTGTATCTGCATGAGTTCTTATTTTTAATGTTCCATTAGCTACTTCCCATTTAATAGCTTCTATTGCATTTTTTTTAATAATTTCTTTCGTTAAATGTGGCTTTCTCTCTCCCCAAATCTGAATCCCTTCTAATAATGTTCCAGACATATTATATCTTGGATCTCCTACACTTAAAACTGCATCTAAGTGTAGATGTGGATCTACAAAAGACGGTGTCACTAAATTTCCATCTGCATTAATTTCTTTACTTCCATTAACGTCCATCTTCTCTTCTATAGCTACAATTTTGCCGTCTTTTATTGCAATATCTACTAACTCTTTTTCCTTTCTAAGTTTAGCATTTCTAATTACTAGATCCAAAATAACTTCCCCCTTTTATTAATGATTATTTAATGTGAGTTTCTGTTTCTACAGTCTTTCCATAAATAAAGTCATATGCAATCACATGTACAACAATGGCTGTTATAATTGCATTTAGTGGTGTAATACTAAATATACCTGCTTCAGGAGATATGCTAGATGCAATAATTGCAACAATCCAGGCAATCATAGCCGCCCAATTTACTTGTTTAAATTCATATTCTTTTGGAGAAGGGTATTCTCTTTTACATCTTAAATAAAAATCTGCAATGATAATTCCACCTATTGGAGGTAAAGATACACTTAAAAAGGTCAACCATCCAACAAAGTTATTATATAAAAATATGGAAAAAACAGTTCCAACAGTTCCAGCAACTATGGTTAAATGTTTCCTCTTTAGTCCTGTAATATTGGCAAGGCCAAGTCCTGAAGCATAGAGTGCATTGTCATTTGTCGTCCATATATTTAAAGCCAACAGGGCAATTCCAGCTCCCAGTAGTCCCTGAGCTGCCAAAACTTCTGAAATATCTGAAAGACCTGTAGCTATGGCACCAATAGCTCCAAAGAGAAACATTAAACTATTTCCGAAGGTAAAACCAATAATTGTGGCTTGAACACCAACTTGTTTTGTCTTAGCAAATCGTACAAAATCTGGAGTCAAAGTGGCACCACTAATAAAGGACCCTACTGTTAATGCAGTTCCTACTGCTACCGTCAATTTCTGCTCTGGCTGCACTGCCAACAACGATTGTAAACCTCCTCCACTGATAATAGCCTTTCCAACAGACATACACCCTAAAAGAATAATAGCAGGTACTGCAATCTTACTAATCCACTCGATGGCCTTAAATCCAATTACCACTGTGGCAGTCATTAATATACCGCCAATTATAATCAAAGGAATAATAGATACCCCAGTAAATTTATTAATTGGATAAGCAAACATAGCAACGCCTACACCAAACCATCCAATTTGGGTAAAAGCTAACATAAATGATGGTAATTTTGATCCTTTTATTCCAAAAGCATATCTGGCTAATATATGGGTTGAAAGATTTGTTTTTGCAGCAGCATAGCCTAAAAAAGCTCCATAAACTCCAAGAATTAAATTCCCAAGTGTTATTACTAAAATAAGATCTGGCCATAATCTAAATCCCATTCCTAAAGTTCCACCAGTCCACATGCTAGCCGCAAAAAATGTGAATCCAAGCATAACTGTAGACATGGAAATTAGACCTCTTCTAGCACTCTCTGGTACGGGTTCTAAGGCATAATCATCATGAGCTACTGACTTTTCTTCTATTGACATTTTCATTCCTCCTTATTCTTCATTATGTAACTAGTTACATAATCGAGAAAAAAAATATAATGTATAAGTTAATATGTGCGATAATTATGTGATTTTTCTGTTGTAACTAGTTACATTTATATTTGTATTCTATTACACAAATTTTTATACCTCTTATCTTCAAAGTGTTCATAGAGAATGAAAATGATAATTTGATTAAAAAAGGAAATGTAGAAGGAATGTTTGACTATATACATATTTAGAAATTAGTGATGAAGACCTTCAAAATGATATGACATGTTTACATCAGAAGAGTTTAGACCTTTAAGCCACTTAGTTATAATTATATAAATCTTTATGGTAAAAAAGGCATACTACGTATGCGACCTTATGGAACTCTATGGTTCCCGCGGGCGTATGCTAACGCAATCTGTCCCCTCCTTTAAAGAGGCAGGGGAATTCTTCCCCCACACCCCCTTCATTTTTTTACTTATCAACAGTTTCAAAAATTTGTAATTTCCTAGGAAGTAAAAAAACCTAGATATGAATAGTATGATATCTATTCATATCTAGGTTTTCTACAACTTTTAATACATTCTTATAATACCTCATATATGAGGTAGATCTTCTATCAATCCATTAATGGAATCTAGTACCTCATGTAAATCGTGCTTCTTCATAATCATACAATTATAAACTAAATCTCCACATACAACACATGACCTAGGAGATGCATTTTTATCTAGTCTGGATAGGGGCATTCCTTCTTTCGTATAAACATCTATGTCAAATACCCTTCCAAGAACATGTTCATGTTCCAGCTCCATGGCTTTTTCTTTAATAATATGATCTTCCTCATCTAGGATTAAGATGAATGAAGGGCCATCATAACCTTGTCTAGTTCCTTTGTATGAGATTTTTTTAGTAAATGTATTATCCAATAGTTTCTCAAGATACTTAAAAGCCTTCAAAGCATAATAGTTATTTTTATCTGAACCTGGATAATTGATTCTTCCACATATTAGAGTTTTCTTGTGATAATGGATTAAGTCCATTAAATCTTCAAAACGCTTTTCCCTATCTGATAATATTCTATCTATACTATTCAATCATATGCACCTACTCACTTAAAATCTTATTAATGATGCTATCTAATTCATCAGATACTAAATACTCAAATGTTGATTTAGGTACGAGATTTTTTAAAATATCCATGTTTCCTTCCCTTAAATACTCCCTAACCCTTGTTGCACTTATGGGTTTTTCATTAAAAGTTCTTCGATCAACAACTTTTAGCTCAACATCATATTTACTCAGAACCTTCATCAAAGAATTATTGTAAAGATTTGTGGTTTGACAATAGGGCTCTGTACCAACATATCTTCTTGTTATATCTATTGATTTAGCTATAATAGACCCAAATATGTGGGCATCCAATTCTGCACTTGCTTCCGCTCTCACTGAAGAGTCTTTTATGAAATACTCAGGAAATGTTGCCGATGAAACCATATAGGGACCACTAGGTATAACTTTTATATTACTAAGATCCTTAATACCATCTTGTACTAATTTCATACGAACGTTAAATGGAAATATAGATTTGTCTTCTTCAAGTACAAATACAATAACCTCGTCACTTTCCCTAGAAGCCCTTTCTATTAACATTCTATGACCTAGGGTAAAGGGGTTGCAATTCATCACAATGGCACTTCGTGTACCCTTGTATTCGCCTAAAGTTTCTTTTAAGGATTTTATATAAGATTCTATGCCTATGAAAGAGGACTCCATAAGAATAACTTTACCCGTATCACATATACAATTAAACTGAAATGATTCAAATATGTGCCTGTTTTCCGAAGAACTAAAGAGCTTCATATTATAAATTCCCTCGTCAAACATCCTATTTATAATATGGGTAAGTAAAATAGCTGCACCACCTGAAGCCCTATAACAAGGCCTAATTGCAAAGGATTTTATAACATCTCCCTCAAAGGAGCATGTTCCAATTGGAGTATCACCATGCTTTAACACAGCCGTATATGTCATACCATCATTAAGAACTAAGTTTGAACTTTTTAAAATATTAATCACATGATCTAAATCATTATTATTCATTTCAGATACGGAATAATTAGTCATACAATCTACACCCTTTTCACTAGGTCTATTACAGTACCATCCCTATACTCAACAATTGCAACTATGTCATCCTTTTGTTCTATTTTTTCAGGTTTACCTGCTATTTTTTCTGCCATTTCCTTTAACTCTTTTATGGATACCACATTTAACCCTGCATCCTTTAGCTTTTCAGCTAAACCTTTATTTTCTGGATTAACTGCAATACCTCTCTCTGTTACTAATACGTCTATTGACCTCCCTGGAGTTGTAACGGTAGTAACATTATCCTTTACAATTGGAATCCTACCTTTTATCAACTGAGTCACCACAATTGCTAGTTTTGAACCAGCTGCTGTATCACTATGACCTCCCGATCCGCCCATTATACGGCCATCTGAACCTGTAGTAACATTAACATTAAAGTCTAAATCAATCTCTGTAGCCCCTAATATCATTACATCTAATTGATCTACTACGGCTCCCTTGTTGTGAGGATTACCATATTTAGATGCTGACATTCCTTGATGATTTCTATTTTCTTTATATGAATTAATGGCATCTAAATCAAAACACTGAACATCAACAAGTGTTCTAAAATATCCTTCATTCAACATATCTACCAAATAACCCGTTATTCCACCTGAAGCAAAACTTCCCTTTATATCCTTTTCATGCATCATCTTTTTTAAGAAATGGGCTACAGCTAAAGACGTACCTCCTGCTCCAGTTTGAAAAGATAATCCATTTTTCAAAAATCCAGCGGCCTCAATTACTTTTCCTGTGTCACATGCAATCTTTAAACCTATTGGATCTTTCGTAATTTGGGTTGTACCAGATACAATACCACTTGGATCACCAATACTTTCAAGAGTAGTTACATAATCCACATATTCCTGACTAATTTCCACGTATTCAGCTGGATATTCAACTAAATTATCTGTAACTGCAACTACTATGTTTGCATACATGGCATCAGCAACAGCATATCCTAAAGTGCCGCATGCGGAAGTTCCTTGTACTCCATTTATGTTACCATAAGTATCACAAGTGGGCGCTCCTATAAAAGCTATATCTATATTAAGGTCTCCACTTTCAATGGATCTAGCTCTACCTCCATGGGTATGCATAATAGCAGGATATTTTAGTTTTCCTGATGATATGGCATCAGCAACTGGTCCTGATATGTAATTTGCCATAACTTGTGTTACTACACCATCTTCTATTAATTTTACTAATGGTTTGTGAATAGGGAATATGGAACTAGCAGCTACTTTAATATCCTTAATACCCATGTTTGCAACTTCTTGTAAAACATGATTAAGTACCTTATCACCATTTCTTAAGTGATGGTGAAAAGAAATAGTCATTCCATCTTTAATATTTGCTTTTAATAAAACTTCTTTTATACTATTTACATATTTTCCTTCACTTGATTTATTGTATGTATTAAGTATATTTTTCCTTTTTATAACAACATCATTATCTAAAGCATATTGAAAAGGCTTTACCTGACCATATCCTTCAATATACTCAGGTAACTCTCTTCCTACTTCGTTAATCATATAAGGTCACCCCCTGTTTCCAATTCAAGGCCCGCTTTTTTCAAAGTATTCTTTGCTCTAGATAAAATTGGAGCATCAACCATTTTTCCATTAAAGGAAAATACTCCTAAACCTTTAGCTTTAGCCACTTCCCATTCTTTAAGTACATCCGTTGCCCACTTTATCTCTTCCTCAGTAGGAGAAAATACTTCATGGACAATATCTATTTGACGAGGATTTATTAAGGCTTTTCCTGTAAATCCAAGCTTAACTGCAAGTTGTGAATCACTTCTTAATCCTGCATTGTCATTTACATCAGTAAATGGCGTATCAATAACCTGTTTATTAAAGGCCTTAGCAGCCATAACAAGTCTTGTTCTCCCATAAAATATTTCATCACCTTGAAGTGTTCTATGAACACCTAAATCAGCAGTTAAATCTTCTCCTCCTAATAAAATTCCTTCAACTCTATCAGATATTTGAATTATATCTGAAGACTTTTCTACTCCGTATGCAGTCTCAATTAATGCGATTATCTTAATCTGTCCATGATTATAGTTCATTTCTTTTTCAATATTATCTAACATTGAACAACATAGTTTAATAGACTTTTCATCTGCCTTTGGAACTAATATAGCATCAGGTTTCGCCTTTGATATGAAAGATAAATCTTTAATACCCATATGCGTATCTAGAGGATTTATCCTAACTACTTTTTCAGATGCCCCAAAGTCCAAAGCCATTAATCCATTGTATACTAAGTTTCTAGCCGAATCCTTCTCATCCATACTCACTGCATCTTCAAGATCAAGGATAACACTATCCGCACCAAATACACCTGCATTTTGAATCATACTAGGGTTATTCCCTGGTATAAATAACATACTCTTTCTTATTCTACTCATGGGAACCTCCTTGTATAGATCTTTCAATAGCTGTAGTAACTCGTGCTCTAATTGTATAATCTAGTGCACCACTATCTTTAACAATAAAGTGACCATGGGTTATATTTAATTCTTCTATAGTAGCCTTAATAACTTCTAAAATTCTCTTACCATATTGATGATATACCTTACTTTGTAAGTCAATCTTTATCCCCTCATTGCTTGGGTGAACCATTACAAAGATATCATTTGATTCCAGGGAACCAGCCCTTGATGGATTAAGGATTTTCATAACTTCACCTACTTTTCATTTCTAGATAGTTTTTTCTACCTAATTTATAATAATCTTCACCCTTTGATGAAACAGCAACTATTAATGGCATATCCTCAACTTCAAGCCTACGGATAGCCTCCGTCCCTAAATCTTCATAAGCAATAACTTCACATTTTTTAACACATTCTGCCATTAAAGCAGCCGTACCACCTACGGCTGCAAAGTATACAGCACCATTGTTCTTTATACTTTCAATCACATAATCTGATCTTTTTCCTTTTCCTACAGTTCCAAGGATACCTTTATCCAATAAAGTTGGAGTAAATTCGTCCATCCTATAGCTTGTTGTAGGTCCAGCTGAACCTATAATAGCCCCTTCAGGAGTTGGAGTAGGCCCCACATAATAGATTAACTGACCTTCTAATTGAAAGGGAGCATTTTTATTATCTTCTAGTGATTTTATTAATCTTTTGTGAGCTGCATCCCTTCCTGTGTAAATCACACCACTTAGGAGGATTTTCTCACCAACTTCTAAAGTACTGAGTATTTCTTTCGTTAATGGTGTTTGAATCTTTTTCATATTTCTCCTCCTAAATTGTTACTTCCATATGTCTATAGGCATGGCAGCCAATATTTATGGCAACGGGTAAACCTGCAATATGGGTAGGTGCAGTCTCAATATGGACTTTTAAAGCCGTTGTTTTTCCTCCAAATCCCTGGGGTCCAATACCTAAATCGTTTACTTTATTCAAAATAGTTTCCTCTAACTGAGCATAGTAAGAATCTTCGTTACTTGATCCAAGGGGTCTAATTAATGCCTTTTTAGCAAGAAGTGCTGCTTTTTCAAAGGTTCCACCAATACCAACTCCCACAACAATGGGAGGACAAGGATTTGGACCTGCTATTTCAACTGTTTCCAAAACAGACTCAATAACACCCTGAACACCTTGAGATGGCTTTAGCATATATATTCTACTCATGTTCTCACTTCCAAAGCCCTTGGGAATTACAGTGAGTTTTACTTTATCTCCTTTAACAATCTTATGATGTATAATGCAAGGAGTATTATCTCCCGTATTTTCTCTAGTAAGAGGGTCACGAACCACTGACTTTCTTAACTGTCCTTTATCATAACCTCTTCTAACTCCTTCATTAATTGCATCTTCAATGTATCCACCCTTAAATTGGACCTCTTGACCAACTTCTAAAAATACCACAACTAATCCCGTATCTTGACACATGGGAACATGTGTATTTGAGGCTGTTTCAGCATTTTGAATAATTAGTTCTAAAATGTCCTTTGCACTTGGCCAAGTCTCTTCATCCTTCATTTTTTCCAAACACGTCACCACATCTTTGGATAAATGCTTGTTTGAATGGATACACATCCTTTCAACTTCATCTGTTATAAGTCTTACATGAACCTCTCTCACCTTATTCATCTCCTATGCTTCTAACGATTAGCTAATGTTAGTACTCTATTCATTTCATTGAATACAATCATATAACCTTCATCTACACCCATACCTGGCTTTGCTAGACACTGATCGGCTCCACATGCAATGGCAATGTTAGTACAAATTTGAGCAGATCTTTCTGTCTCGTTGCATGTTCCTCCACAATAAGCTCCAATGCCTCTTTCTTTACAATAAATAATAGCTTCAACTATATTGTTAATACCACCAAGGTCTGGAGTCTTTATCTGAACCATGTCTGCAGCTTCATTATCAACAAAAAGCTTAATATCATCAAAAGTATTACACCATTCGTCTGCAACTAGCTCCACTTGGCATCCTTTTTCTCTTAATGCAAATCTTAAGTCCTTTAATGCCTTCATTTGAAGTTCTCTATCTTCCACATCCATAGGTCCTTCAATTCTTAATTTAAAAGGTTTTGCCGCTTCTTCAAGTAATAGAAAATAATCTACCATTTTCTCTAAGTCATTGTCAAAGGCAATACCAATTGTTCCGTATACATCTATATGTAGTACAGGGTTATAATCATCACTAGTACCCATACTACTAATTCTATTCTTTAACCACTTCACATAATCTAATAATTTACTTCCGTCCTTGCCTAATTTAGTTTCAACGTGATTTATAAGACCGTGTGGTAATACATCTGAACCTTTAATAATCATCTTATCCACATTATTGTATCTGTCATCTCCAGATTGAGTAAATATTGGTACTCTCACTAATTCACTATTGATGTCGTACTCTTCTTGAATAACTTCTGCCATAGTTTTTCTTCTTGCCTTAGCTGAAGCATCTAATAGGGCTTGAGTTACACCATATCTAATTGCCGTATGAAGATTCTTACCAGCAATAGAAAGTCCATCTATCATTTCAGCTAAATTTCTAAATTCCTTAGAGTCTTTTCCTATTAATAGGGGCTTTATATCCTCTTGGATTACTGGTATAAAGTCCTTTGCCAAAAATAGCGGGTCCCTTCCACCTGCGCCTGAATACTGAACAGCTGCACAATCTCCATAAGCCACTTGACCATCTTCAAGAATAATCATAACTGATATGGATTCTCCTGCCTGTCTAATTTCAGTAAATCCTTCCGTTTCTGTTTCTCCAACATACGCAAAACCATCAGTTTTTGCACCCTTTTTAATAGCTCTCTGATCATCAAAGTAAAAGCCCGTTCTTCCTTCTGAACATATTATATCTATAATTTTCATTTTATTTTCTCCTCCTAATTTGAATTACCAACTAGCTTACCTGCAGAAACTGCAAATATATCATCCACTACCATTTGGAAACTAACTTCTCTATTTTCATTCTTTGCTCTTATATCTAATAACTTATTATTAATTTCTTTTAATTCATCGCTTATTGGTAAATTTCCATAGGATAAATATCTAACTGCTCCATTCACATCCCTTGCTGGAAGAATCTTACCTGCATTATGTATAGAAGGAGCAAATGGAATATCTAGCATACCGTTTTTAAAGGCTCTAACTGTTCCAACGGCTAAGTCACCTTCTCCAACTTTTAATACATTATCTATTAAGCATTTAACTTCTTTCTTTATAAGTTGAATTTCATCAGCTACACCCTTTGAATTTTCCATGTTTTGTTCTCTTAATAAGCTTAGCATTTGTTTTGTAGCTTTCATTCCTTGTGCATTCGCTTCCTTTGTTGGAATACCTATTGCCTCATGGGGTGTTTTAACTATAACCTTTGTAGCTCCTGCTAATGCTGCTGTAGCTGCTCCCCATGAAATAACTGCAAATGCCTTTGATTCATCTTCTGGGAATCCACCCATCCATTGATGTAGTACTGTAGTTAATTCCACATCGTAACCATACTCTTTAAAATATTCATTGGCTTGTTCCTCTAAAGCCTTTATAGCTGCCACATCTTGAGTTAAGTTTCCACACTGACCATATCCTAAAGTAATATGCTTAACCCCTTGTTCAGCTGCTAATAATCCTTCTATTATGGCAATGGTATTAGAAATACTTGGTGGAACTAAAGTACCCGTTAAAGGACCAAATGGCTCCCTATTAATATCTATTCCTCTTTCTTGATAATATCCAGCAAGTCTATCGCAATATTGCCAATCTAAAAGGGTCTGCTCTAGTGTTACACTCTTAGCATAGGGAATGTTGTAAGAAATTCCTCCACCCTCATTAGATGTCCAACCACTTGCGTGTATAATTTCACTAAGAAGTCTTGCATCTGGTGTACCATGTCTAGCCTGTAGAGGTATATGTACAGATTCTAATACTTGCCTACAACCTGAAACTCCGTGATTTACAGCTGGGAATCCATTTAACATGGAACGTCCCGCCTTTTTACTTTCTTCTATTCCCTTTTCACCTTCTTCGTATCTGTTTTGTCTTGTGTAACTATCAATTGTAGAAGGTAATAAGTCCGCTCCACCTTCATCTTGAAGATATTTAAGTAGTTCTATATGTTCCTCAAGTAAAGCAACTCCCGCACGAGGCTGTAATAATGTTTTATTATTTCTTTTAGCATCTATCAAACGTTTAGCAAAATTTTTATGTTCTGGAAGTGATTTTAAATACTCTACAGCGTCTTCTAAATTAACATCTTCACCAGTTTTCCACTGACCTAATACCTTTTTTCTTTCTTCTAGGAATCTTTCTTCAGACCATTTCTTATTTTTCAGTTCCATTTGTCGCTCCCCCAATTTCTATTAAATGTTCATCCATAATTTTTATAGCAGTATTAGGATATTTTTTAGATAACAATCCTGCTGCCGAAAGGATATAATCTTTATCTATCATAAGTTTTGGATTAATAGGTTTTAGAATATGTGGTTCCTTTTCATCATAAAGGCAACTCTTTAATATAGTCTCTGGATCTTCGTTGTGAACCAATATTCCTCCTGTTCCAATTAATAACTTCACATTACTTAAGTCTTTTCCCCTTTGAAACATGACAGATCCCATAGGGTAATAAACCTTTTCTAGTATTCCCACATGCCTAGACATAGCAACTTTAGTTGCTAAAGATGCCATGGCTCTATCAAAGGATTTATCTTCTTCACAAGTAGATATATTTTCTGGATTTATTGTTAGTTCTCTACACTTTTCTTTTATGTAATTTTCATCCTTTGATCCTTCTTCAATTAATGCTCCTAAAGCACTAGGACCTACCGTTTCTAATAAGGATAAGGCACTAACTCGCATACCTAAATCACCCTCAACAGTACGCTTTAAATATGGCTCCTTTAAACCTGTTAGGGTAGCACCAACCTTAGTTGGCCCACCATCACAAGCAGAATGAATATCCGTTGTTGCTCCACCAATATCCACAACTGCCACATCTGCTTTATTATTTGCTTTTGCATATAATTCAACAGCCCTTTGAACTGCTAAAGGTGTAGGAATAACTTCCTCATTAAGGTTTTCTTGAATATTTTTAAGACCCTTAGCTTCAACTATTTTTTCCATAAAGATTTCTCTAATGGCTTCTCTAGCCGAATCAATATGAATAGTATTAAGCTCAGGCATTATATTATCTGTTAACTTATAATGTATTCCTTCTCTTTCTAAAATTTCTTCAATTTCATAATGAGAATCTTCGTTTCCTGCGATAACTAGTGGTATATCTTTCATATGGGTACTTATGATTTTTGCATTATGGACAATACAGGATACATTTCCTCCATTAGTCCCACCTGCCAAAAGAATCATATCTGGATTTTGTTCAATGATCTTTTGTATCTTTCTCTTTGAAAGTTTTTGATCATATACATCTAGTACTTTTGCTCCTGCTCCTAGTACTGTCATCTTAGCTGCCTTGGTAGTTAAATCCTTTACTAGTCCTGATGCTACCATATTAAGTCCACCAGCCGCACTACTACAAACTAAAATATCTATAATTTCTGGGTTATTTAAATCTACACTATCATCTAATATAGATTTAGCCTCATAATAACCCTCCATAATATTTGTTTTTACAGTTGTTGGCGCCTTTGACGTTCCAATGATTACATTATTATGAATATCTACTAATGTTAATTTTGTAAAGGTGCTGCCAAAATCAACTAATTGAACGCATTTCATATTGTTCTCCTAAATCTTCAATGCCTAAATCTTCTCTTATATGTCTAATAGTTACCTCTGGTTTTGTTCCTGGAGGATAAACTCTGTCAAATCCCATTTCTTTAAATCTTTGTTCTACAGGTTCCCACTCTTGTTTACCAACTACTAAATTCCCACCAACATATAACTTTACATCTTCTAATCCTGCTTCAATACATTTTTCTTTAAAACCTCTACAGTCCAGTTCTCCGTGACCATATAAAGATGAAACAACAATCATATTAGCATTTGTTTCTATTGCAGCGTTAATAAATTCTTCTTGTGAACTTAAAACACCAATATTTGTAACTTTAAACCCTTCTTGACTAAATGCATAATCTAATATTTTATTACCTACTGAATGACAATCTGCCCCAATAACTCCAAGTACTATTTTCGCTTCCATGTTCCCTCTCCTTATACAATCATTTTTTGGACCCTTTTAAGAATCCAATTTTTATTTATGATACCACCACAGGGTACCAATCGTCAATATAATCCGCCAAAATAAGTGCCATGAATGTTTTCCTACAAAGATATTGGTATAACTGCATACAAAACTATTGTATACACATGCATTTTATGACTGCAAAGACATAATTCCATACTAATAAGAAAGGGAATTGGCCCCCTTTTATGCACCATTAAAACAATTTACATATAATAACTTTCCTAATAAGCAAAAAAGCCTAAAGGATTATAATCCTTTAGGCTTTTATCTATATAAACTTATTTTTCTTCTATGAGATGAGACATAATTGATTTTACTGATCCCTTGTCTAGTGCATAATCAAAGGGAATAACATCTTTTTCCCCATCAACCAATTGATTAATCTCCATTTGTCTTCCTGGAGATACAATAACAATATCCACTTGATTAATAAAGTTTTTTAATTCAAGTTCATCTCCACTTATAGTTGAAACTATATTAATATTGTTAAGGCCTGCCATACTTAATGCATAATCTACCTTGTGATAAAACTCCTTTGATAAGGAAATGAGTCCAAATTTACTTCCTTCTCCGTACTTGGCAATCTTTACAATGGTCTCTAGGTTTGGATTTATTGCCACTCCAACAATTTTCTTATCATAACCTTCCAACAAGTCTGCAACCTCATTAACATGATTAAAGGTTGGAATTATGATTTTTGCCTTATTTATAATATCTTTAATTTGAAGTGTCATATTATTTAACTCTGCCACTGTTATGGGAATAACTTTAAATCCAGTAATACCACTTAATTGATCAGCAAAACCCCTTGCCTGTTCAATATTACACTCTACAAAAACGGCAGTAGTTTTGTATAACAAGTTTTCCTTTTCTCTGGCTCTAGTTCGCACCATATCAAGAAATTCAATTGTGGATATATCATTTTCAAATGCTGATTCTATGGCTAAATCTATAAACTTATTGACTTTTTCCTTATCTGAATCTTGTTTCCAACTATTTCTGACTTGTGCCACATAGGTACCTCGTCCTTGATGAGAAACTAAAACACCTTCACTTTCTAGTTGTTTATAGGCATGAGAAACGGTTTTTCTACTGATGCCAAGACTTAAAGCAAGATCCCTTTCCGTATCCATCCTATCGCCAATATTATATTCGCCATTCCTTATAGCCCTTAAAATTTCATTTTTAAGTTGTATATAAAGTGGAATCCCACTATTTTTTTCTATGTTTATAGGCATGCTAAACGCTCCTTAAGTTTAATTAACTATAATTATAACATAAGTACTCTACATATGAATCCAAATCCTCACTGTACAAGAAATAGAAGTACCTAAATTCCTGAATAACATCCATATAAAACAATAGATACAATGAAAAATTATTTTTATGCTTCCCCTTACAAATATAATTTTATTTTCTTTAATAATATATGTATTTACTTTTGAATAATTATAGTGTAAAATTACACTATAATTATTCAAAAGTAATATTTCATTGAAACATAGGAAGGGGTTATCACCAACATGGATTTAATAAAAAAAACTGCCTATATAGCCTTGCATGTAATAGAATTATTGGTTCTTGGGTTTTCTCTAATCATTTATACATCTTTGAATAAACAATTACCTTGGTATGAATCATGCGGAACACAATTCTTAGCAATATTCATGCTTAGTATTCCTTCATTAATTTTTATTGGGATTGGGTTTATTATTTTAAATAAAAAGTATGAATTAAAAAAATTAAATATAAAGATACCTTTTTATTCAGCTATAGGACTTGGACTTCCAATTCTTATAGATGGTGGATTATCAAAGATTACAATTACAATTGGAACATTTTTATGTGTTATGTCTATATTAGTGACGATTGCTATCATGTTAGTCCATTTTGGAATAGTGAACTTAAAGAGTGTGAATAAATAGATACTAATTAAAAAAGTTGTATAATAGAAATTTCTACTATACAACTTTTTTATTAGAATGGTATTCCAGGACTTCTTGTTATGTCATCGGCTATAATAGCCACCCCTTCTACTTTTGTACCTGGTTTTAACTTAGGCTGAAGGGATGGATTTTGAGGATATTTTGTCCCATCAAATTTCATTTCCCCACAAAAGGCCTCTATGCCACCACCAGAAACATACATAACCAAATCCTTATATCCATTTGTTTTATTATTACTTACTATAATCGGATTATTTACAAGGGTAAATTTTGAAAGTAATTCATATTCACCATCTACATCTTTAAAAATAGCTGCACTACAGCCACCTGTTCCACAAACTGAAGGTCCTACAAGATATACAAAGGTTTCGGGAACATTATCTCCATCAAGGTCAATTCTATTATAATAATATCTTACTTTATCTTTTCCCTTCTCTAATCCAAATATCTTAGCAAAGGCATCTTCAAGTTTTGGGTCCTTTACTTTTTCAGAATACATGGGTTTAACATTTGAAAAATCTACTCCACACAAATTTTCATCTGTTTGGTTTAATTCTCCTCCAAAAATTCCTACTGTTTGAAAGAAAGGTACGAAGTTTTGGCCATTCCACTCGAGAGAAGTCTGAACATATCCTAACCCGTCTGCATTATATCTTCCAGCAATACGCTGCTGTGCATATAATTCATAAGTACCATCTCTTTGATAATCAATAGGATATAGCCCCCCTAATGGATTTACCCAGCCCTCAATAGGTTCCTTTAGTTTACCATTTTCATAGTAAATTTCTGATAGATAAGACTCTCCCTTGTAAGTAATATCTAGTATATACTTAGTATTAGTTCTTTTACTAATTACCTCTACCTTATAGTTATCTTGGTATTTTACTTCATATTCATAGGCTTCATTGAATTTTTCAAAATCAAAAATAATCTTTGGCTCATTCTTTAGAAATGAATAGATATAATAAAAGGCATATCCACCACTTCCTCCAGAATCTATACTAATCAAAATATCATCTATCTTATCTACTGAAAAATCTCCTAAAAATAAGGTTGGATTATAACCTGCATTTTCTTTTAGTTTAATGATAGTCACAAGATTGGTTTTTCCATCTACAATCTTTAATCTTATCTTATCTCTAAAGGGACTTTCATCTCCATAGGGTTTATCTCCTATTAAATACACATAGTCAATAACTCCATCCCCATTCACATCCCCTTCTTTAAAATCTAATATATAACTAGTTTTGTTATTTGACCCCATAGGCCCTGGAAAATACATGGGATGATAATACATATTATATCTCCTTTCAATTATTAAACTTATTCATATAATATGTAACATCTATGGATTTGCTCACTTAGCCCTTGTAAATCTAATTTAAATCCAGAATAAAGGCATCTACCTTTAGGTAGATGCCCTATAATAAATTCATCTCTATTTTACCTCAACTAATTTACCATCTTCTAAGTCATCATTCCCAACCACAATAACTTTATCATCTTTTTTAACACCTTCTAGGATTTCATAGTATTTATCACTTGAAAAGCCTAGCTTTACTTCTTTTTTAACTGCCTTTTTATTTACCACCAGGAAAACATAATATTTATCCTTTTCTTTTATAACAGCTTTTTTAGGTACTCCTAAAACACCTTTGTGATTATCTAGTATAATTTCTACTGTTGAAAACATGCCAGGTTTTAATTTCCCTTCTGAATTGTTTATCAAAATTTTTCCTGGATAAGTTTTAGTTGGGTCACTAGGCTCGGGTCCTATGTTTGTTATTTTTCCCATAAATACGTCAGAAAATATATCTACTTTCACAATACATTCTTGGCCTTTTTTTATAAAAGGCATATCTTTTTCAGCTATTCCTACTTCTACATACATTTCATCTATATTTACAATTTTAAATAGTTCCGCTCCACTGGATACCATTTGACCCATTAAAACTTTCTTATCACTTACTATTCCTGAAATAGATGCTTTTATGTTCGTATCTTCTATATTTTTCTTTGCCAATGCTAAATCATTTTCTTTAATTACTAGTTCCTCTTTTTGTTTTCTATATTCTTTTTCAATTGCATCAAACTCTGCCTTTGATTTTGCTTTGTTTTCATAAAGAGTCTTTGCTCTTTCATAATCATTTATTAAATTATTGTATTCTATGTTAGCTATTGAAAGATCTTTACTTTTATTTTCATATTCTAATGCATAAGTGGTATCATCTAATTTACAAAGAGAGTCACCTTTATTAACCCGACTTCCCAAATCTCCATGAATTTCTTTTACTTTTCCGTTCACTTCTGCTGTAACTATTGCCTCTTCCTTAGGCTTTAAGTTTCCAGGTAAAAATAATTTATTTGTAAAATCCATAGCTATAACAGGTTCCGTTTGCACATATACAATCTCTTCTTTTTTCTGTACTTCTACATTTTTTCCATCCGTTTCTTTGGCTTTACCTTTTCCACAGCCTGAAAGTAAAAGACTATTTATTACTAATATCCATCCTAGTATGAATAATAACTTTCTCAATACTTTTTCTCCTCCCCATTTCTTTTTTAATAACCCTCATAACCTATACATTTATAATCTTTTTTCTTAATTTTCTATTCTTAAAATATTCCTTCAAGCTCTCTACCAGAGAGTATAGTATGGGTACAATAACTAGTGTTAATATAGTTGCAAAACTTAGTCCAAATATGATTGCATACCCCATAGGTGCGTAAAATTCATTTTTTAATGTAAGGGGAAGAATTCCTCCTACAGTAGTTATTGTAGTTGACATAACTGGTATGAACCTAGTCATGGCAGTTTCTTTTATAGCTTCATTCATCTCATAACCATTTTTTCTTAGATAATTTATATAATCAACTAATACGATGGCATCATTTACTGCTATACCAACTAAAGAAACCATTCCTATTAAGGATGTTAATCCTACATAGCTTCCTACTAATGTAAGTCCTATAAATACTCCAATTACGGCTAAGGGTACTGAAAATAATATGACAAATGGTTGAGATAGGGAATTAAATTGTATTGAAAGTACTAGATATACTAATATCATTGCCATTAGCATGTTTTTTCCCATATTTACAAAATAATCATTAACCTCTTCTTGTTCTCTATCAAAGCCTATAGAATAGCCCCTTGGTATATTGTACTCATTGATTTTTTTCATGAATTTTTCTTGTATAGCCATCTTTTCTTCTTGATTTTTTACATTTGCTCCGACTTTGGCATATCTTTTTTCGCTGTGGTGAAATATTGTTGAACAACCTTCTTCCTCTTTTACAGTAGCCACATATGAAAATGGTATAGGTTGATTATTCATGCCATAAAAATATATATTATTAAAATCTTCCTTATGTTTTAATTTTTCCTTGGTTGTACGTATCATAACGTCTATCTCATCTTGGTCAATTTTAAAGGTAGTTGCCTTTAGACCATGTACTGCATTTCTTATACCCATAGATATGCTTCTATTATCTAGACCTAATAAGGCTGCCTTTTCTTTATTTATTATGATCTGAATTTCATTAAGACCATTTTCAAAGTTATGTCCTGCATCAAAGGTACCATCTATATCCTTTAACATTTGAGTAAAATCACCTGATATAGCTTTTAAAGTATCAAAGTTCTTTCCATAGATCATTATCTCTATATCCTTGTTGCCAAAATCTATTCCCTCTTTAAATTCTCCTACAGTTATTTCAGCCCCAGGAATTCCCTTTATTCGTTTTCTACAATCATCTGCTATTTCCATACTGGTTCTTTTTCTTTTTTCTTTTTCAACTAGTTTAACCTCTATTCTTGCATTTTCAGGGCTTGTAATTCTCGTTGTAAAGCTTTCCATTTCAGGATAATCAAATAGTTTTTTTTCAATTTGTGATGCTATATTTGATGTATTTTCTAACTCCGATCCAACTGGAGTTTTTATATTCACATTAAATTCTTCTGCATCCATATCTCCAAATACTGTAATCTTTAATATGCCTGATATAGGTAGCATTATACTCCCTACTAATAGTACTAAAACTACCCCTAGAACTAGGAATTTTTTCCTTTTGCTTATAATTATGGAATGTAGAATATTTCCGTATCTTTTTATAAATGGGTTATCAAGTGGATTTTCCTTACCCCTAATTAATTTATAAGAAATTGCTCCTGTAAAAATAATGGCAAATGTCCAAGCAAGTGTATTCATATTTATGATTCCTTCTTGCTTATCTTTAAATGCCAGCATAGAAAGAACAAATACAGAAATAATAGATATTACTTTTATGGCCATATCTATTATAGGTTTATTTTTTCTATCTTTTTTTATATGTTCTTTTAAAAATATAGAGCTTAAAGCTGGTGTTACAGTAGTAGCAATAAAAAATGATGAAGCTAATGCAGATATAACGGTTATAGGAATCCATTTAAGCCAATAACCATAAAGTCCTGGTGTTATTGCCATAGGTAAAAATGCAGCTAATGTTGTAAGTGTTGCTGATAGTATTGCTGGCGCTACTTGGTTTGTAGCAGCCTTTGCTGCATCCTTAGGGCTTACCCCCTTCATTTTAAGCCTATCTATGTTTTCCATAACCACAATACCATTATCTACAAGCATCCCTACTGCTAATATCATAGAGAAAAGTACCATATTATTGATTGAAGCCCCTAAGTTTTTAAGTACTATTGTAGATGCTAAAAGTGCTAATGGAATAACTACAGAAACTACCAATGATTCTGATAACCCTATAAATATATATAAAACGATTATAACTAGAAATAATCCTGATTTAGCATTATCAAATACATCTCCAAGGTTCCGCTCTATCATTTCTGCTAAATCCATAGTTATATGTGTCTCCATATTTTTTGGATAAATGCTACCTTTACCATCCTTTAATATACTTCGTACTTCTTGGCCTATCTTTACAGCATCGGATCCTTTTTTTCTCTTTACCACTATAGTTACTGATTTTTTTACAGTAGGATGGTCTGTTCCTATTCCAACGGACATCCTAGCATCAGACTCTATTTCTTTGTATCCATCTATAACTAGGCCTATGTCCTTTATATATAAAGGTCCACTTCCCATATATGAAACAACTACGTTTTCCATATCTTCTACACAGTTAAACTTACCTATGGTTCTTACATTGTATTTTTTATTATCTAGATATATATTTCCTCCTGGTATAGTTGTATTACTAGTCTTAAGTGCATTTCCGATCTCATCTATTTTCATGTTATATGCTGCTAGCTTATGGGGGTCTACTATTACCTTTATCTCCCTCTCTAATCCTCCATATACCTCCACATCAGATACATCCTTAATTTTTTTTATCTCGTCTTTTATTCTGTCTGCAGAATTTTTAAGCTCCACATAATCATCTATTCCTGTTAAATTAAGAATAAGTACATATTTGTTACCCGTTTCCATTTCACTTACATAAGAATCATCTGCATCATCAGGAAGGTTTGATTTTGCCTCTGATATCTTATCCTTCACTTCATTTTTCATCTTTTCCATATCTGCACCCACATCAAAACTTAGATCAATACTTGAATAGCCTAATGCTGATACGGATTTTAAACTCTTTATCCCTTCTATCTCACTGATTTTACTTTCTAATTCATCCGTAACTAAAGTCTCTATTTCCTCTGGAGATGCTCCCGTATATGTGGTGGTTATATTGATATAAGGAAGTCTTATCTCTGGATTGATTTCTTTAGCCATTTGAGAAAAAGAAAGCCATCCTAAATACATAATCAGAATGATTAGAAGAAGCATAATTCTTGGCCTCTCTATGAACAAGCAGGCCCATTTACCGAGAATATTTTTTTCATCATGAAGTTCTGGTATATAACTGGGATGATCCTTTTGATCTTTCATACTTTATCTCCTTTCTAATTTATATCTTGCATAATTTAAAGCATTATTTTCTAAAAGTAATTTTAATGGCAGGATAATTTTACCATATATTTCAATAAAATATGTGCTTTTGCACGTTTTTTAATGTCATTTTAATGTTATGTTTAGAAAATTATGAATATAGCTATGTCTTCCTTAAATCCTAAGGAAAACATAGCTATATTCATAACGGCTCCGAGAGAATTTCAGTGTCACTTTTACCTCCCTTCTTTTCAAAGAAGTTAGTTGTGTCTTTCATTACTCTACTTACTATTCACTTAATATGCAAAATTAAAAACCATTCCCTATTGAATGGTTCTCTATCCCTTGTTTAATTTATTTTTATACATTGCATAGGATTGTTTGTGCTATTCCTATAAAGTACTCACTTTCTCTACGTATATGATTTATTACAGTCACTACTACAGGATTATTAGATAGGCCTTTACTTCTACATAATATTTGTTCTAATAAGCCTATAAATTGTTGACTTTGGTGTATTGCATAGTTAATTAGTTCAATTATTTCCTGATACATCATAGGACTCAATTTACCTTTAGATCTAATCAATGTTTCATTATATTTTATTGCCTTTCCTTCAATTGTATAAAAGCTCTTTTCAAAATTCTCTAATTGTTTCACAAATTCCTCTTCCAAGTTATCTACAATTTTACGGATAACAACAGTATGTTCTGCTTCCTGCCTTTTCCAAAATTCCATTTCGTCTAAAACCCTATTTATATTTCTCTCTCCATAATAAAATCTCATAATATCCCCCTATTTATAAAAGTTTACAATTCATATTATTCTTTATAGGGAGATAAAGTGTGTGTACTTCAGCATTTTTCCTTTTAATACGTCTTTCTTACAATGAAAAGGCACTATTTATATACAGTCTTTATAATTCTCTTTACTTCTTAATAATTTTTATTAATTCTGGAATAATCTCATATAAATCACCACAGATAGGATAATGGGCAATATTAAAAATCTTTGCATCAGGATCTGTGTTTATGGCGATAATGTTATCAGCACCACCTATTCCTGCCATAAACTGAACAGAACCAGAAACACCACAGGTAATTAATAATTTAGGTCTTACACTATGCCCAGAAAGGCCAATTTGTTTATCACTTCTCATCCAACCTTTTTCAACCAATCCTCTTGTGGACCCTAGTTCCCCATCTAAAATACTGGCTAACTCTTCTAACATAACTAAATCTTCTTTTTTCTTCACACCTTTACCCGCTACAACTAGTATGTCTTGCTCTGCAATTCCCTTTGTTTTAGGTATAGGTGAAGCTTCTAAGATGGTGAGCTTACTGTCATTTGGGTGATATTCCTCTCGAACAAATTCAATTTCATCTTGGAAAATTGGTTCTATGGGTTTCATAACATTATATCTTACTGTAGCTAACTGAGGTCTTGCGTCGGGAGTTATAATTTGAGCCATAATATTTCCACCAAAAGCCGGTCTAATCTGAACCAAATTTGTGTCCTCATTTAATATGAGTTCTGTACAATCAGCTGTTAATCCTGTCTTAAACTCTGTTGATATCCTTGGTGACAAGGATCTTCCTTCTGGAGTTCCGCCGATTAATACGACGGAAGGCTTTATCTTTCTAATGGAATTTGAAAATATTTTTTCATATAAATCTGACTTAAAATATTCTTCTTCCGTCTCATATAAAAATACTTTCTTAAGGGGATAATTCCTTAGTTGTTCCTTAGATAAAATCACATTTTTTCCAATGACAATACCATAAATCTTATAACCACTTGATGATGCTAGTTCATATGCCTTTCCAATGAGTTGGTAACTAATTGGATGAACTTTATTATGATGATATTCTATGTATACTAAAATATGTTTCCACTCTTCTTTATTTATTATAATATTATCCATATATCTATACCTTTTCATCACTTATTTATTTTATTAATCACTTCTAATATAGATCTTGCCGCTTCTTTACTGTCCTTTTCTATTATTTCTTGTTGCTTTGTTCTAGTAGGAGGAAATATCTTTTCTACTTTAGTGGCAGAACC
Source organism: Anaeromicrobium sediminis (assembly GCF_002270055.1). Lineage (NCBI taxonomy): Bacteria > Bacillati > Bacillota > Clostridia > Peptostreptococcales > Thermotaleaceae > Anaeromicrobium > Anaeromicrobium sediminis. Next base: position 126,723 of record NZ_NIBG01000004.1, read on the forward strand.
AGCTAATCCATAGTTATTCTCGTTTTCATCTTCCATATGGGTCAAGGATAGGACTTTCATTTCTTTTTTCCTTGCTGCTATTTTTAGTTTAAGAGATGGCATTCTTGGTATGAAAATAGAACGTTCCACTGATAATAAACAAGGATATGGTACTTTTACTATAACTATTTCCTCTTCCATCCTCTGACTTACAGTTATACTATCCTTTTGCACATCTATAATCTTATTAACCCAATTTACGTGAGGTACATTTAACCATTTAGCAATTGCCCCACTTACTTGCGCTGTATCCCCATCTGTAGTTTGTTTTCCGCAAAGAATTAAATCATAGTCCTTAGTTGATTTTATTCCTTGCATAAGAGTATAAGAAGTGGCTAGCACATCTGCTCCTGAAAAACTTCTATCACTTAAAAGATATCCTTCATCAGCACCCATGGCATACGCTTCCTTTATAACGGCGGAAGCTTTTGGTGGTCCCATGGTGAATATGTCCACAGTACCTCCCACTTCTTCTTTAATTCTTAGGGCAGTTTCTATGGCTGGTAAATCATATACATTTAAAATAGATTCTAAACCTGATCTTAACATGACACCTGTTTTAGGATCCATGGTACCATCAGAATATGCTGGTACTTGTTTTACACAAACTGCAATTTTCATAATAGAGTACCTCTCCTTTTATTCTTCTATCATATTACCCGGATTGAACATTCTAATAGAATCATAAGTATCCTTTAGCCTTTTTACTGCTTCTATATAATCCTTAGGTGCTGTTTGCAAAAACATAGATTTTTTTAGTTTCCCTACACCATGCTCCGTTACTACTTTTCCTTTTTTTTCTGCTATTTCTTTAGCCCATTTCTCAAATAACTTCCATCCCTTTTTATACTCTTCATGATTTCCTGGCAATATATTTACATGGATATGATTTCCACATGCATGGCCAAAAATACATGCTTTCAGTTCTTCTTTTTCAATATCTGACTCGTATTTTCTAATAACAGACCCAAAATTTTCTCCTTCTAAGCTCATATCCGTTCCTAATTTTGTAATACAGGGTATCTCCTGCCTCATTTTTTCAATAAACAAGTTGGCAGACTCTGCTGCTGCATGACGAAAAACCCTCATTTTTTCAATGTCAGTATCGCCAGATACTGCCCAAGCTCTATCTGGATCACTATTAAAATCCATGGCCATCTCCATTAATATTTCTGCAACTTCTTCAATAGATTCTTCCTTCTTACCATGAATTTCAATATAGATCATAGCAGAGAATTGTGGATCTACATCTGGAAGTTCTTTTAATTTTGTCATAACTTCCTTTCTCTCCTGAATTCTATTAATGGTTGCTCTATCAATATATTCCACTGCAGCAATGCTTGCCCCTTCATCTTCTATATCTTCCTTCATAAGATTATCTACAAAGGCAAATACATCTTCTTTATTTTCAAAGAAAAAACTAATTCCCCATAGGTCCGTAGGCTTTGGTTGTAACTTTAATGTAAGTTCAGTTAGAATTCCAAACATCCCTTCTCCACCTAAATATATATCAATCAAGTCCTTTTCACGCCCATTAAAAGGAATTGTAGTCTCTCCTCGTTTTATTTCTTTTACTGTTCCATCTGACCCAATTACTCTAATTCCTTCTATATACTTCCCAGAATCTCCGTACAAATAAGAGCAGATTCCCTTTGCTCCGCAAGATGCAATACCACCTATTGTTGCTGAAGATTCTGTAGGATCTGGTGGCCAAAATAATTCCTCTTTATTTTTTAATCTTCTTATTGCTTTTTTAAGTTCTAACAATGTAACGCCTGGCTCTACTTTTAATAAAGTGTCCCCCATATCATTTTTTATGAATTCTTTTACTTGATTCATGTTAGAAAGATTAAGAATATGTCCTTTTGAAGGAACTGCACATGCAGAAATTCCAGTTTTACCGCCTTGAACTGTTATTGGCATGTTCCTTTCCTTCATCTTAACAATGATTTCTAATATTTCCTCTTCATTTATGGGAAATGATATGCTATCAGCTTTTCCCACCATCTTAGATTCATCCATTAAATATTCTTCATACTTTTCTTCCATTGGATATATTAATTGTCTTTCCATAAGAATCTCCCTTCATAAACTATACGTAAAAGTCTGTCCATCTTATTTCATTTGTCTATTTTGATTCCTTTATTATTTTGGATAATTCTTCCATAACATTTTCATAGTCATCTATAATAGCAACATCTGAAGATTTAACAATAGGCGCCCTTTTATCCTTATTAATAGCAATAACATACTTGCTCTTCTCAATGCCTGCAAAGAAAGCAGCTGCACCTGACACTCCTGCTGTAATACATAAATCAGGTTTCGTCATAGCACCAGATACTCCTATTAAATGATTCATAGGAGTCCAAGCATTCATTGCAATGGGACGACTTACTCCTAACTCGGCTCCCATGTCCTTTGCAATTCTTTCAAGCCTTTCTACTTTTTCCTTAGTTCTTACACCCCTACCTGCTACTAACATAAATTTGGCATGCTCCAGTCCACTAATAGCTTCTTCTTTCCTAAACTCATATTCCCTTATAAAACCATGGTCTTTTATATTACTCATATCAATTTCTGATATTATATGATGAGAGGTTTCTAATATAGGTTTATTATCTGAGGAACCCTTTCCTATTGATATACAATAAGGCTTTTTGTGTAACGCAAATTGTCCTTCCATATGATTAGAATAAACTGGTTTATAGCAGATTAACTGTTCTTCCTGTAACTCTATTTTATTTACAGATACTAGAGAAGTTCCTTCCATACGATAAGCAAATCTTACAGATAATTCATTTCCTGCAAAATCACTTGGAAATAAATATAGGTCTGTATCTTTATTTAACTCATGCTCTTTTAATGTATCTAGAATATTTTCAGGTTGGTATCTTGCCACTTTTATCAGCTTAAGATAAACAGTAGGAGAATTTCTAATGAGCTCCGACTTCTTGTCATCTTCACTATAGAATATAATTGTATTTCCTTTTATATTCTTTTCTAAGTTACTAGAGATAAATCCATTTATCTCTTCTGCTTGAGATATAAAATTGCTAGCGCATCCATTTAATATGGCTGTATATTTCATAGCTTTTCTAACCTTTCTTTCAAATAAGAATCATATAGAATTTGGGCCTTTTCCTCTGGAGTTGCTCCAGCTATTATAATTCCTTCCCGTTCATTACTTATTTTTTTTAACCCTTTTAGTTCACAATTAGAAGAATATAGCTTTATCAAACCTTCTATATTAAATTCTTCTATGTCTAAAACATCTATTGGAGTTTTTCCATATTTCATTTTATCCTTTAGTGTTGGAACTCTCATGTAAGAATTCGGGGCATTGCCTACAGATAACACACACGGTGTCTTTATAATCTGTGTCAATATTCCTCCATCGACCATACTTGTCACCTTTAAACTATGTTTTTTATGTGGCTCAATATTAATTACCTGTGTAATACAGGGCCATCTTAGGGTCTCCGCCACTAACAAAGGAGTCTTGCCGTTATCTCCTTCTCCACTTTGTCTTCCTAATATAATTACATCTTGGTTATTTATATCTTTTACATATTTTGAAATTACAGTTGCAACTACTTCTGGTAAAAATCTAATATCCTCATTATTTTCAATCCTTATGGCTTTTTCAAATCTTAATGCATATAAAGTCTTTAAATAGGTATCTAACTTCTTATTTCCTATGGTTAATGCAGTAAGATTAAACACATTAAAGCCTTCTGAATGATCAGAAAGCTTTAATGCCATTTCTAAAGCACTTTCATCAAAGCAGTTGAGCATGTTTTTCACAAAACTCACATCAATATTTAGATCTGAATCAGCTATCCAATCTTCATGGGATAGCATCTCCAAATCTGGAACTACTTTGAAGCAAACTAGTATTTTCATTTATTTTTTAATAGGGATAATAGTTCCCATGTTCATAATGCCATTTGGATCAAATGCTTTCTTTAATGTTTCAAGCATGTAATATGAGGATTCATATTCTTCTTTTATGAAATGTGTTCTATGTTTTCCTACACCATGATGATGGCACATAGACCCGCCAGCTTTTAGAGTTTCTTCAACAATTATATCCTGAATTGGATCATGATATTTCGAAATTTCTTCTTCTGGTTTAATATCAACAAGGTTATAGTAGTATACGAAGTACATATTGGTTCCATTTATGTAACTATGAGATGAATGTCCACCTACTAATGTAATATCTGGGATTTCATTACGAATTCTTTCAACGCAAACTTCATAGATATCATTAATAATATCCCAGTTTCCCGAAACCTCTGTCGTAAATCCAAGATTTTGTGTTTCTGCGATTTCAACCCTTTCTTCAGCAACTTTTGCTGGGTCCCAATTCAAATTGTCAAACCATCTTTTAATTAATTTAGTATCAACCCTCTTACACTCATCGTATCTTCCTACTATTTCTTCTATTGCAGATCCAGTGGCTTCTGCTACACCCTTTGGCCCCTCAGCCATAAATATTAATACACATTTGCCATCTGAAAAATGTGAAAAATGATATGCCCCATCTTCCGGGTCATATAAACGAGCAACTGATGGTTTGTAACCTTGAACCATTACTTCACGAAGAATTTCAAAACCTGTCTTCATGTTTTCTAATGTATATCCATATAATAAATTATTTTCAGGCATATATTTAAATATTTTCACTGTAACTTCTGTTATATAACAAAGTGCACCTTCGTTCCCCATAATAATATGTCTGATATCTGGTCCAGCTGCTCTTCTAGGTACATTTTTGATTCTAGTAATTTTACCATTAGGGAATACAGCTTCTACACCTACTAGCATATCTTCAATTCCACCATATAGTGTTGAAAATTGCCCAATACTTCTTGTTGCAACTAATCCACCCATTTGAGCAAGTGGTTTTGATTGAGGAGAATGACCTGTTGTATATCCTTGTTCACGTAGGTTGTTTTCAAGTTCTTCTAGTGAAACACCACACTGGGCAGTTGCTTGCATATTATATATATCAACTTTAATTATTTTGTTCATTCCTGAACCATCAACTACAATTGAATTTTCTACCGCAGTTTCTAATCCCCCTTCTGTTGCTGAACGGCCAGTTCTTGGCACTACATTAATAATGTTTTCATTAGCAAATTTTAAAACTTTTGATACTTCTTCTGTACTTTCAACATTTACTACTGCTGCGGGAATAGGCTGTGTATATACACCACAGATATCTTCATATTTTCTATAACGGTCAATACTACTCTCTTTTAATACCTGCTCGTCTGTAATGACCTTCTCTGGTCCTAAGATGTTAACTATCCCCTCTACAATTTGTTCTCTATTTAATGGCATAACCCTAATCTCCTTTCAATAACTTTTTTAGTTAAATATTGGATATGATTTCTTTAAAATTTCGTCAGTATACTTAGTAATATCTTTAAAGACTTCATCATTCATTCTCTTATATAAATGAGTATTTTCTTCCTTTGGCTGAAATCCATCTCTGATTTTCACCATTTTTTCAATGGCTCTTTCATAACTATCATATTCTCCCACTGCAACAGCTACACATATGGCTGAACCTAAACTAGCAGAACCGTTCACTACATTCCTCCTGGCTGGGAGACCAAATACATCAGTGAATATTTGCATAAATAATTCACTATTTGATCCACCACCTGAAATAATTATATTTTCAAGTTCAATATTTAATTCAGAGCACATTTCATCAACACGATTTTTCATAGTTAGTGCTATGGCCTCTAAAATAGATCTATACATATGAGCTCCTGTATGTCGTCCATCAAAACCTATCATTAACCCCTTTTTATAAGGCTCATTTGCAGGCGCTAACCAGTCTAAAACCGTCATTAAACCATCACTACCAGCAGGAACTTCTTTTGCTTGCCTATTTAGATATTCTTCTGGAGAAATGCCTAGAACTTCAGCTTTATATACAATATCCTCACCTAAAATATCTTTAAACCAACTTACTGTCCACATACCTCTACGAATTCCATTGCTTTCATATAGGTAATTATTAGGAGTTGATGCAAAATTGGTCCAAAAATGAGTAGTTCCCTTTGGATTTTCGTGACCTGGTACCATGGATGCAATATATGTACCTAGAGAAATAAGTGCAGTATTTTCACCTAATAAACCAGCCCCTAATGCTTCAACTGCTTTATCATTGGCAGTTGCAACTACAGGGATACCCATGGGAATACCTGTTGCCTCAGCTGCTTCTTCTGTTACATAGCCTAAAATAGTTCCAGGCATCTGTAAATTAAATAACATTTCCCTAGGAATGTTAAACTGGTTAAATTCATCTTCATCTTCAATCCATTGCCATGTATCTGTATTCATAGGCCACATACCTTGATAATTTGCAGCTGTATCATTAAATTCCCCACTAAATCTGTGAGTAATATACCCTGACGTAGTGGTAACATACTTAACAGAAGGATTTACATGTTCATAAGGCCTGGATACTCTCCTATCCATCCAGCTCATTGCCGGTTGTGCTAATGTACCATCTTCTTTTAATAAAACACGACAAAAACGAATTGTACATAATCCCATGCCTATAATATCTTCAACCTCTCCAGTAAAAGAATCCATGGCCTTCTTACTAGCCACTACAATAGAATCCCATAAATCATCCTCAGGATGTTCTACTATTCCTGGCTCGGGTAAGCTCATTGGTTTTAAAGGTTCTTTCCCTTCACAAATGATATTTCCTTCAAGATCAAAGATTACAACCTTTGAACTTTGAGATCCACCATCAACACCTATAATATACTTCTTCTTCATTTCTATCACATCGCCTCTTCTTTTATTTTCAAGTTTGGAAACTAAAAGCCCTCATTATCTTACTAAGTATCCACCATCTACCGCTAATATATGTCCATTTACATAGTCAGAAGCTTTACTGGCTAAGAAAACTGTAGTTCCCATTAAATCTAAAGTCTCGCCCCAACGGTTTGCAGGAATATGATCAAGTACTCTTTTGTTTGTTTCAGGATTACTTCTTGTTTGAGTTGTAATTTCAGTTGCATAATAACCTGGTGCAATACCATTTACTTGAATATTATATTGTGCAAGTTCGTCACAATAAGCCTTTGTAAATCCAGCTAATCCATGTTTTGTTGCTGCATAAGCTGGTGACCACTGACCTCCTAAGAATGAAAACATTGAGCATATATTGATAATTTTACCACTCCTTTGTGGAATCATTATTTTTGCTGCTTCATAACTTAATTCAAAGGCTGCAGTTAAGTTAATATTAATCATTGGATCCCATTCTTTTCTTCCAAATTCCTGTACTTCAGCAATTTTACAAATACCTGCACTATTGACTAAAATATCTACAGAACCAAGAACTTCCACACAACCATCAATAACTTTTTTAGCTGATCCTTCTTTAGTAATATCTATTTTCATAAATTCCATTTTTACGCCTTCATTTTCGATTAACTCTCTTGTTGTGCCGTCATCTTCCATAATACTCGGGATAAATAGATTGGCACCACCCTTTGCCAGTGCTAAAGCAAATGCTCTCCCCAGTCCAGTATTTCCACCTGTTACAATGGCATTCTTACCCCTTAATGAAAAATAATCCATTGAAAAATCTGTAATACTACTCATATTTATTTCCTCCTTTTTTTATGACCCCTTTGAACCTCTAATAGTGCACAAGGAGATTGTTCATTCTATAAACATTGATTTTCATTTTCTTCATTAGAAACAACATCAAATTTTTCTGGTCTCTTCATAATGAATACTAATGAAATCAAACTAAGAACGCCTAAAACAAGGGCTGGGAATCCACCAAGATAAGATAACATCTTAATTCCATCTACTCCAAATGTTCCTAAGAATATTACAGCCATTGTACCAACAATTGCACCCCAAAGAACTTTCAAATATAGCGGTGCTTCTTGGTCAGCTTCTGTAATTCCTGTTGTACATATACTAGCCATTGCATTAGTTGTGGAATCTGTTGCTGTTGCAAAAGTCACAACTACCGCAACAAGATAAATTATCATTAATAACCCAGCAAATGGTAACTCATTAAGTACAGCATAACCAGCTGCGCCAGAGCCTTGCTCATTCATTACTGCTAAAAGGTCTACCCTTCCAGTCATTTGGAAATTGATCGCAGTTCCACCTACAATTGTCATCCACAGTGCACCAAAACCTGCTGGGATGAAGAAATTCATCATGATAACTTCTTTCATTTTGTATCCATATGAAATCCTTGCTAAAAATACTGCAGTAACAGGCGCCCATGCCATCCAATTGGTCCAGTAAAAAGTAGTCCAACCTGTTGCCCATGAATCTGATGCAGCGGCACCAGTGAACAATGCTTTGTCAAAGATACCTGATAAGAAGCCACCAAATGCTTCGGTTCCTAGACTAAATATATATACTGTTGGCCCTAAAATTACTAGTGCTGCGATAATAGTGTAGTATAGATACACATTGAATTTTGCTAAAAATTTAATACCTTTAAACAATCCACTACCTGAAGCAAGAGTAAATAACGCTGTCGTAGCAACTGTAACAATAATCCATACAGTTTTATCATTATTTATGCCCGTTAATGCATTAATTCCACCACCCATGTTCATAACAGATGTGGCAAATGAAGATGCAATTCCAGTCCCTATTGCAAAAAGGATTATAGCATCTACCCATTTATCAACTTTTCCTTGATCAATATTTCCAAGAATAGGAGATATTTGTGATCCTACACTGAAAGGCTTCTTCATGTTGTAATAGGCAAAGGCAAATACAATTGTAGGAACCGTATAGAATGCATAAGGAACAAATGTCCAATGAAGAAATAAAGTCTCCATAGCAAATTTAGCCGCTGCTGCGGACATAGGTTCAATACCCTTTGGAGGATATGCAATATGCCAAATAGGTTCAGCGGTACCCCAAAACATAATTCCAGATGCAATTGTCGTTGTTAATGTAACAGCAAACCAAGACCCTTTATTTAATAGTGGTTCTGCCTTAGAACCCCCTACCCTAATCTCGCCTAACGGTGAAAAATATGCTAAAACAACAGCCATCAAACATGCAACTCCAGCTAAACTGAACATCCATCCACACTGCACTGTCATAAAGTTTTTTGCAGCTGTAGTTACTCTTAGAAAAGCTTCTGGATTGGCAAAATTCAAAAAGATTGCTAATATCAATAAAAGGAATGCTGGGAAAAATACCAAAGATCTAATTTTATTGGTTTTTGATTCTGTAATCATATTACAACCTCCTAAAATTCTAAATAATTTAGTTTTCACATATCTTACTTATGGAAAAGGATTATACTTGTATATTTCACAGTCCAATTCATATGTCTTCATAATGTCTTAGGTCCTTCTCATAATCTTTTCAATAAAACATAACAAAAGCCGGCATAATCATGTTTTATCTATAAACTATGTGAAATGGCTGGACTTAGAAATCCATTTCTTAACTTTCTATTATTTTTCATCTAATATCTTTAGTAAATTGTAAGATCATTATATTTAATAATAGGTACAAAAAAAGAGAGAAAAGCGCACTTCCATACGGAAATTACTTTTCTCTCCACTCTAGTAATTATATTATGAATATACAAAAATTTTTAACAAGTGTCAATAATTTTTTAATAATTTCTGAAAAATCATTTTTCTTTAATTAATCCTAGAAATCACATTATGATTTTAACTTTTGTTAACATATACTAAATATTTCTTTGCACATTGACTTAGGTGGTTTGGTAATATATAATTAAATTAGATTTCTACCAGAGAGTGAGAGAAAGGTAGCTTCGTAACAGAAGTTATCTTTCTCTTTTTTGTTTTTATGAAATCGTTTGTAGTACTAAATTACTTAATCAAAGGGGGTATTATTATAAGAAAGTCAGAAGGGAATCGTATCAAACCTATTGTTTTTTTCCCGGCATTTATATTGCTGGTCATATCAGTTGTTCTTAGTTTTGTAAACTATGAGTCTTTCTTGAAAGTGACAACCATAGCTAAAAATTTCATGACAATTCAGTGTGGATGGATGTTTAGTTTAGCTGGAGTTGCATGTTTAGTCGTCGTTACTCTAGCATATTTTTCACCATTGGCGAATGTGAAAATAGGTGGACCTGATGCAAAACCTTTACTAAAAAAATCATCCTGGTTTTCTATAACCTTGTGTACAACTATTGCAGCAGGAATTCTATTTTGGGGAACAGCTGAACCTATTTGGCATATTGCATATCCTCCAAAGGGTATTGAACCCATGTCTCCTGCATCAGCCAAATTTGCTATGGAAACCCTATTTCTTCATTGGACATTCATACCTTACGCATTTTATGCTGTTCCTACTATTGTATTTGCCTTTGCTTATTATAATATGAACAGGTCATTTAGTGTAGGTTCTGAAATGTCACCTATCATTCCAAAGCATCACCAACATAAATTTAATACCATGGTAGATGCAATTATTTTATTTGCAGTTGCAGCTGCTATTTCTGCATCTTTTGGCACTTCTGTTATGAATATGGGTGGTGGAATCAATGCCTTATTTGGTATTGATAATAATAAAGCCCTATGGATTGTTATAACACTAATTGGAACTACTGCATTTATCATATCTTCAGGTACAGGCCTTTTCAAAGGAATTAAGATATTATCAGATTTAAATGTATATCTATACTATATAATAATTGCAGCAATTGTATTTCTTGGTCCCACAGTATATATGTTTAGTCTAGGGACGGAATCATTTGGTGGCTTCTTATCAGGCTTCTTTGACAAAGCATTATTTACAGGAGCTGCTGCCAATGATACATGGGCAACAGGATGGACTACTTTTTATTGGTCAAACTGGATGGCATGGGCACCTGTTACTGCAGTATTTTTAGCAAGGATTTCCTACGGATACACCGTAAAAGAAGTAATAACAATGAATTTCATAATTCCTAGCGCTTTCAGCGCAATTTGGATGACAGTTTTAGGAGGTACATCTATTAACTTGCAAATGTCAGGAAAAGTAGACATCCTTGCAATTATGAACGATCAAGGGTCTGCAGCAGCAGGATATGCCGTATTGGGTAGTTTACCATTTTCTGAATTATTAATAGGAATTTATTTAATTGCCGTAATTATTTCATTTACAACGGCAACTGACTCCACCACCAATGCCATGGCAAGTATTTGTACAAGTGGTATAACAGAAGGTGCACAGGAAGCACCCCTATATATTAAGGTTACTTGGGGAGTTATCGTGGGTGCAGTGGCGTTGATTTTCATTGCAACCCTTGGAATAGATGGAATCAAGATGCTTTCATATTTAGGAGGATTCCCAGCCCTATTCTTAGGAGTTTTAAGTATTATTTCCTTGATTCACATTATGGGCAAGCCCGAAAAATTTAATGTCCATGGACAAATAGATAAAGAATGTAATCACAATAACTAGAACTTATTGAATCAATCAAAATTATACATAAATACACATGGAAAAATAAAGGAGCTCCCTGAAAAGGAAGCTCCTTGTTTTTACGTATCTAGGATCAAAACATGCTATTATGTATTAATGATAGGATTAATCTTGAAAATATGCCAAACCCTACATTGACCATACGCCTACATTAGTGGAAGAAATGGCAGTAGCACCAGCTTTTAGTGCAGCAATAACATCGTCTTTATCACAAACTAATCCACCAGCAATTATAGGCATATGACTTTTCTCAGCAACCCAAGAAATTACCTTTGGCCAACCAGGTAAAATCTCTATACAATCTGGCTTAGAAATTTCAACTTGCCTATCAAGATTATGAAAAGACATTGAATCAATTAAAAACAATCTATGGATTGTAAAAAATCCCTGAGCCTTAGCTGCCTTTAGCATAGATGCTTTACCACTCAAAATACCATCTGCCTCAGTATGTTTCTTCAAGTACTGAATAACGATTTCCCTATGTGAAACGCCTTCAAGTAGGTCCACATTTACAAATGCCATTTTCCCACTATCTTTTATCTTCTTCACAATCTCACCAATATTTAATATATTACCATATAGTATAAAAACAATTTTGCAGTCGGAAGTTAATACTGACTCTAGACCTGGATCATCTTTCACGCCAGGAATTATAGGATTATCTTCTAATATTTCATATAAGTTATTACTCATAAAAACCTCCAGGATTATATGGATTTTCAGTGTATAAAGCACTTATATCCTAATATACATCTTAATTATTTAACTAATTGAAAAATTCTTACTTTTACATCATCATTATACATTATATTATAGCATTTTTAAAGTCGCTGAGGGCTTAACGTACTAATTCTTCTAATAATTTTAGCTATCTTTATATAATATATTTAAAGTTAAAATTAATAAATACTTATAATGTAAAGGAATTTTTTTCTTTTCTCCACATCTAATCAATAAAAAGAATTTATAATCCATATTAGTTATTTTTAATTATTACGCATTAATTTGCGCAGTCTACGCAAATTAATGCGTAATAATTAAAAAAATCACATCTTCCATTTGATGAAAGGCTACATTTTCATTTGTTTTATCATTTAATTAGTGGCATATTTATTGCATCATATCCATATGGGACTATGATAAAATAGTCCATATGGAATATGTGAAGAAAGGATCTAGAAATAGAATGAATATAAATAAAAACCATAAAGGTATAAATAAAGAATTTTCCAATCAAATATTATTAGGTATGATTAGTATTTTACTTATTCCTATATTATTGATTATCCTTTTAATGACTCAGCAAATGTCTTATCACAAAAAAATGGAAAGTTTCATAAGTAACTATGGAAAAGAAATAACTGATGTTGTGGCTAACAATATTAATTATTTTATTTCCAATGATGAAAGTAATAAGTTTTCTATAAAAGATATTGATTGGGATAAGCTTATCCCTGATGATACAGATAATATTTACATTATTGTGGATATTAAAAGAAACCTTATATATAGGTCAAAGGGTTTTGAGTTAGACTCTAATCATATTAAACAAATACTCAACTCTCATAATTATGCTATTAAAAATAATGGGTATAATGATGATCAGTTTATATTTGTAACATCTGAAATTTCTAAAGATGGACAAGTTTTAGGTACTTTAATCATCCTTTCTAAGGATGTTAATTTAAGTTCTAATTACAAGCAGTTTCAACTTTTTTCAATTTTAGGTTTACTTATCGGAGTTATTATCTCTTTTAAGTTGTTGTATAAGGTATCTGATTCCATTATTTCTCGGTATGTTTCCATTAATGACAGCTATAAAAAGGTTAATCATGAAAAGGAAATATATTTAGAAAAATATTTGCGTTCTGAGAAATTAGTTACCATGGGAAGATTTGCATCTGGTATTGCCCATGAAATTGGTAATCCGCTATCCTCTATTATTAGCTCTACACAAATATTGAAAAAGTATGAATTAAGTGAAGAAGAAAAAACTGATTATTATGACAAGATACTAAATGATTCTAAGAAAATTGATCTGCTAATTAAAGAGTTCTTAGATTTTAGAAAATACAAAGATGAAGCTAAGATAAAAGTAAATATTAATGATATTATATGTGAGTCTATTGATAACATTTCTGATAATAAAAAAAATCATAAGGTGGAATTAATTATGGATTTATCAAAGAGTTTACCCCATATAATTGCTGATAAAAGCCGAATTAGTATGGCTTTTACAAATATTATCCAAAATGCTTATCAGTCTATTCATGATAAGGGTTTCATTCATATTAGAACTTTAAAGTTTGAAGATGGTATACGCATTCGAATTAGAGATTCGGGCCATGGTATCAAAGAAGAAGATATGAAAAAAATATTTGATCCTTTCTTTACTACTAAAGATGTGGGTAAGGGATTTGGTCTAGGATTATTTATATGTATGCAAATTATTCATTCTCATAATGGTACTATTTCAGTTCATAGTAACTATGGAGAAGGGACAATTTTTACCATTGATCTAAACTTAGATAAGGAGGGATCTGGTGAAAAGGAGAATACTAATTGTTGAAGATGAAATGAATTTAAAACAAAATTTATCATTTATTTTTGAAAAAGAAGGATTTGAAGTAACCTCTGCAAGTGATGGATCTGTGGCTAAGGAACTAATTACTAGTAATATTTATGAAATCATTTTATGTGATATAAGATTACCTAATGTTAATGGTCTTGAATTAATAAGGCTTAAAAAAGAAATTGATTATGATGGCAAGTTCATCATTATGACAGCCTATGGAACTATTGAGTCTGCTGTTGAAGCAATAAAACTTGGGGCTGAGGAATACATAACAAAACCCTTCGTCAACGATGATATTATTAGAATTGTTAATCGCTTATTACACATCCAGAGATTAGAAAATGAAAATGAGAAATTTAAAACCAAGATAAAGAAGAGATATGAATTAAAGAAAAATATTATTGGTTCTAGTTGTGCTATGCAGGAAGTCTTTAATAAGGTGAATAAAGTTTCAAAGGTACATACTTCTGTTTTAATAACTGGTGAAAATGGTACGGGAAAAGAATTGATTGCAAGGGCTATCCATTCTTACAGTGATAGAGCATCTGAGCCTTTTCTTCCTGTTAATTGTGCTGCCATTCCTGAAAATTTATTTGAATCGGAATTTTTCGGCCATGAAAAAGGAGCATTTACTGGAGCCACGGAAGAAAAAAAAGGCATGTTTCAAATTGCTGATGGAGGTACTATTTTCTTAGATGAAATTAGTGAAATACCCCTACATATGCAGGTTAAACTTCTTAGAGTTTTACAAGAAAATGTGGTAAGGCGAGTAGGTGGATCAAATTTGTATCCCTTTAGTACTCGTATTATTTCATCCTCTAATCGGAATCTAGAACAAATGGTTGAAGATGGTCTATTTAGACAGGATTTATATTACAGAATTAAAATTGTTGAAATCAAATTACCCCCTCTTAGAAAACGACAAAATGACATTTTGTTGTTGATTGATCACTTTATAGAAAAGTATGCAAAATTATTTAAACGTAATATCAATACTATTACGGAGGAAGCCATTGAATTTTTACGCAGTTATAGTTGGCCTGGAAATGTTAGGGAGTTAGAACATGTTGTACAGTCTGCTATTGTATTAGCTGATGATGAAACTCTAAGAATAAATGACTTTATAAATATGTTTAATGAAACAAAGAGCAAAATCAAAATTGCTATTCCTGATGATACCTTTGACCTTAAGAATGTTCTATCTCAAGTAAAGATGCAAGCTGAAAAGGAAATGATTGAACGTGCCTTAACTAAAGCTAATGGTAATCGAACTAAAGCTGCTCAAATATTAGGTATCAGCCATAGAAATATTTTATATAAACTCCAAGAATATAATATTGTTTGTAAGGAAGATGATTTATGATCAATAAATTTATGATTATGGGATTTTCCCTTTTCTATTTTACTATTACTATAATTATTGGAATTATCGCTTCTGTTAGACCTCAAAATATTGAAATGTATTTTTTGGGCGGTAGGAAAACAAATGCCTTTATTCTTGCTCTTGCATTTACTGCCACTTCCATGAGTGGTCTTTTATTTCTTGGATTTTCAGGGATGATATATGAGGAAGGCCTTCAGAGTCTATGGATAATAATCCCTAGCTCCATTGTTGGAATTGTTTTATGTTATAAAATCGTAAGTAGGAGAGTTAGAGTTTATTCAGAGTATACTGGAGCCCTCACTGTAATTGAAATTCTAAAAAAAAGATATGTGGACAACAATAATCTTTTAACTTATATTACTGGGTTTATGATTCTTAGTGCCACATTAATGTATGTCAGTGGTCAGTTGATTGCTGCTGGAAAGCTAATTAATGTGACTATTGGATTACCCTATGATTATTCCATTATTATATTTGCCACAATTATGATTACCTATATTGTTATTGGAGGATTTAATGCAGTATGCTGGACAGATGTATTTCAAGGGATTTCTATGATAATGGGAAGTTTTTTAGCTGGAGTGGTGGTTCTAAAAATTAGTAAAGGACTTTCTTTTATTTGGGCTGATATGAAGTATGTTAATAGCATACACCCTAAATTCTATTTATCTCCCATAGATAGTACCACTAATATTATCCTTGGTATTACTACCTTTATTGGCGATGGCATAATGAACTGGCTTGGTCAACCTACTCTCATGACAAAATATATGTCTGTTAGAAATACAGATAAACTGAAGAGTGCTGGTTTAATGAGTGTATCCTTCCAAATCATTTTATTTGGCGGAGTTCTTATTACTTCCTTATATATGAGGACTCAATTTGAAAATCCCGTATCTCTTCCATTAAGTGGAGATACTGAAACTGTTTTTATTCAATTCTTCATGTATATGATGAATCCCTTTTGGAGTGGTGTTGTTTTAGCTGGCATCATTGCGGCTATCATGTCTACTGCTGATTCCTTGATTATGCTAACAAGTTCCATTTTAGTTAATGATATTTACTATGTTAAGAGACCCCAATCTTCTCCAAGGCATTTAATTATCGTAAGCAGATTAATAACTATTTTTCTAGGTACTACTATTATTTTTATTGCTTTTAGTATCAAATCTGTTTTGACAACGGCCTGGATTGGGTGGTCTATCCTTGGTCTTGTGGGTGTACCCGTATTAATGGGATTATATTGGGAAAAAGCAACTTTATCTGGTGCCATATGGGCTCAAATTACTGGATTTCTTGTGTTAATCATATGGATTGTCTTTGATTTAACATCAAAGTTACATATTTTTTATGCCTTTGCAGCAGGCATTACATCATATTTAACCCTATTTCTAGTAAGTATATTTTCTAAAAAATCTCCCATGTATATTAGAAAAGAAATCATTGAGTTAAATAATGATTTTAAATATAAGGGTCATATAGAAATATAGATGTTATAGTATTCTATAAACATACTTTTACGCAAAGGGATGCGTATCTTAAGAAAAGTATTGCGTAATTGAATAATTTTTTTCACTCAGCATAAATATAAAATGGCTTGTTTACTAAGTTCTATAGTAAACAGGCCTCTTTTTATTTTTGGCATAGTTTATGCTTTAAAAATATTAGAACAGGCTGAAAATTTCGAAAAAGGAGGCATTAAAATAAGTAAACACTCATACTTAAATAACAAAATACATAAGGAGGCTATTATTATGGGCAGAGACAGAAAAATTAAAATTGCAGTGGTTCAAATGAAATCTGAACAAGGAAATACTAAGATTAATTTAGAAAGGGGAGTTGCCTTTATAGAAGATGCAGCAAAAAATGGTGCGGATATTGTATGTCTGCCGGAATTATTTTATTCAGGATATCATCTTGAATCAAATGAACTTCAAAAACTTGCAGAGCCTATTGATGGGCCCATGGTTCAAACATTACGTGAGGTTGCTAAAAGAACGGGAGTATATATTATAGCTGGATATGCTGAATCTGTAGCTATTCTTGGTAGAATGTATAACTCAGCAGTATTTATTAGTGATAAGGGTGAAACTATTGGAAATATGAGAAAAGTAAATGCCTGGGGACAAGAAAAGCTAAAATTCAGAGAAGGTAAAGAATTTCCTGTTTATGATACTCCACTAGGAAAAATCGGAATTATGATTTGTTATGATGTTGAATTCCCAGAGCCATCTAGAATAATGGCATTAAAGGGAGCTGAAATTGTATTTGTTCCAGCTGTTTGGAGTATTCCTGCTGAAGATAGATGGCACATTGATTTGTCTGGTAACGCACTCTTTAATTTATTTTTTATGGTTGGGGCTAACCCAGTTGGAGATGGTTCCTGCGGTTGCTCTAAAGTTGTACATCCTTCAGGTAAAGTATTATCACAGGCAAGTAATGAAGATGAAGAAATATTATATTGTAATATTGACCTAGATGATGTGGTAAAGGAAAGATCTAGATTACCTTACCTAAATGACTTTAAAGAAGACACATTCAGTATGGATGCAGTAAATAAATACTAGAAAATACACAAAGAACTTATTTCCTAATAAACTAAAAGATTAAGGAGAGGTGTAATATGGATACGATTACAAACATTGTTGTAAGTATTAGTAGTTGGTTGTGGGGCCCTCCTATGCTCCTTTTGCTAGTTGGTGGAGGACTATGGATGACTATAGCTTTGGATTTTGTACAATTTAAGCATTTTCCATTTATTATGAGAGAAACTTTAGGGAAGCTTATTAAACCCGAAAAAAGTGGAGATGGAACAATAACGGCATTTCAAGCAACTACCTCTGCACTAGCCAATACTGTTGGAGCATCCAATATTATTGGTGTACCAGTGGCCATTGCACTAGGAGGCCCAGGGGCCATATTCTGGATGTGGGTAAGTGGAGTATTAGGTCTAGCTATTAAATGGGCTGAGATTGCTTTAAGTATTGAATATAGAGAAAAAGATGAAGTAGACGGTACCTTTGTAGGTGGGCCTATGTATTATCTTTCCAAGGGTTTAAATGCCAAGTGGTTAGGTACTTTATTTGCATTTGTTCTTATGTTAGAACTTATTCCTTCTGTAGGATCTCAAGCTGTTGCAGTATCTGCAAATGCAGCTGCTGTAGGAATTCCTAAAATCGTATCAGGTGTTGTAGTTGCCATATTTGCAGGATTAGTTGTATTTGGCGGAATACAAAGAATCGGTAAAGTTACAGAAAAATTAATACCTGGAATGGTTATTCTTTATTTAATCGTAGCATGGATTATAATAGCATTAAACATTCAACATTTACCTGGATCAATATTATTAATCTTTAAGTCAGCATTCACTCCTGTAGCTGCAACTGGTGGATTTGCAGGTGCCGGAATTGCTGCTGCTGCTCGCTGGGGTGTTGCCAGAGGCGTATACTCAAACGAAGCTGGTATGGGTCAAGCTGGTATAGCACATGCGGCTGCCATAACAGATCACCCTGGACGTCAAGGCATGTGGGCAATGTTTGAAGTTGTTGTTGATACTTTCTTCGTATGTAGTACTACTGCATTTCTAACTCTTACAACTGGTCTTTGGACTACAATGGGAGCTGACGCTGCTGCTACAATTCCAGCAGTTGCAATAGGAGATATAATAGGGGCAACTTTTGCTCAATACTTTGTTACATTCTGTTTAATATTCTTCGTTGTTTCAACTGTTATCGGTAACTGTTTCTATGGCGAACAAATGGCAAGATACCTTTTCGGTAATAAATTTGCTAAATTCATGTTAGGCAGTTATATTGCCATTGTTGTAATTGCATCCACAAGCGATTTGGCTACAATATATAACTACTTGGATATATTACTTGCACTTGTTGTTATCCCTAACGTAATTGGGGTTGTTTTAATGACTAAGAAGTGTAGAGAAATTAAGAAGGACTTCTTTGATAATAAAGATTATGTTCCTGCAAAGAAGTAAATTAAATAAGGTATATGTCACAATAGAAACGTGACATATACCCTTTCTATTTAATATTAAAGTATTGAGATAAGACTCCAAATATAATGACTATAAGCCCCACTATTGAACTAATCAATATCTTTTCATCTAAAAATATTGATATATAGACTAAAGATACAAAGGGTGTTAAATATAATAAATTTGAAATCACATGTGTTTCCCCATTTTCTAAAGCTTTGAACCAAAATATATAAGATATTCCATTTACAAATACTCCATTATATATTATCCATATTAGAACTTTGGAACTTGGCAAAACAAATTTAGAAAAAATAGCAACAGTTGGTATCAAGAATATTAAAGCAGAAAGAAAATAAATAAACACACTTATGGTTTTATCAAAGTTATATTTTTTTCCTAAGACTGAAAATAACGCAAATACAAAGGCTCCAGTAATTGCTAATATATCTCCAGACAAGCTTGTTAGGTTAAAGTCTATTATATCTCCCTTAGTCGTTATTATGATTATGCCAATGAAGCTAATAAAAACTCCTACTATTTTCTTTGCAGTAACCTTTTCTTTAAGTATTATAAAGGACAATACTAAAACTAGCATAGGCCATGTATATGCCAAAATAAATCCTTCAGAAGCAGTAGTTCTCTCTAGTGCTCCATATAAAAGGACATAGTATAGATAGTTTCCCAAAAAACCAAGTGAAAACATTTTAGTATATTCATTTTTATTATATTTCTTTAAATCTTTAGTCTTCTTCTGCAATATTAGGAGTATACCTAATACTAGTGTTGATAAAATAGTTGAATAAAATAATGTCTGTAAGTTATCTAACTCTACTAGAATCTTTTTCGTTGCCACAGGTATTGATGCCCATAATAAAATACATAGAGCTAAATTAAAATAAGCACTAAATCTTTTACTTTTAAATAGTGAATTATCCATAATCATACCTCCTTAAAAATTTAAAAAAATAAAGAACTATTTTAAAATAGTCCTTTATAAAATCTCTTATATATTATTGTAATTTATTTCTGAAATAAATCTTTTCCTAAATCAAGTTCTTTTTTAGCTTATTTTCGTATTCTTTTTCTATAATCAGCTGGTGTTACTTTTTCTAAATCTTTAAATATCCTAGTTAAGGATGAATTATGGTTATATCCTACCATTTGAGCAATCTGTAATATTGTAAAATCTGAGTTCATAAGAAGTTTTTTTGCCTTCTTAACTCTTAATTTTTGTATATATTCCTTAGGAGAAACATTCATATTCTTTTTAAACCATTCACTATAATAGTTTATATTATAATGTTCAATCTCAGCTAAAGTCTTTAAATCTATATCTTCAGTAAAATGCTCATTAATATATTTTACAGAATCGGATATATTGTCATTAGCAATAAAGTCATAGAAGTAATTAAATAAGTTATTAATTGAACTGGAACTTTTTTTATTATCAATTTCATTTAATAATAAAAATCTTACAGCCTTCCATTTATCATCAAATACAAACTTACTACCACCTGCCATCTTATCCATGTGATTTTTAATGACCATATGATCAGGTATATCTAAAACCAAAAACTCATTGCTCTTATGAGCCTTGAAAGTGTGTTCAGAATCAGGAGGCACTAAAAATAGATGGTCTTCATCTAACATAAGCTCTTTATACTTAGTTTCTATATAAAGCATTCCTTCAAGAGGTAAAATTAATTGAGCAAATGAATGGGAGTGTGTATTAAGTTTATCAGTATATATCCTACGTTCACAATTTATACCCTTCAAAATAATTCACCTCTTTGTTTTTTTAT
The DNA here is from genome assembly GCF_002270055.1 of Anaeromicrobium sediminis. Classification (NCBI taxonomy): domain Bacteria; kingdom Bacillati; phylum Bacillota; class Clostridia; order Peptostreptococcales; family Thermotaleaceae; genus Anaeromicrobium; species Anaeromicrobium sediminis. The sequence goes on from NZ_NIBG01000004.1 coordinate 147,995, forward strand.
ATTATAACATACCCCATGTTGAACACATACTAAGAAACCTCATGGCATATTGGCACCATGAGGTTTGAAAGTATATGAATCTTAATATTTTTTAATTAATCTATTAAATTTTCTTTCAAGTCTCCAAATGGATATTTTCTCATACATACAATCCCCACAATAATTGTAGCAACTTCAGCAAATATTACCGCCATCCAAATACCTTCATTACCAAATATCAGTGGCAATATTATTAAGCCTATGATAAGTCCTATAAGACTTCGTGATGCCGTGATTACTGCCGATAATATTGGTGAATTTACAGCAGTGTAATAGGTACCTAAAGTTATATTTACTCCACTTAATATAAATGCAAATGCATAAAAATCTAGTATATATGCAGCTATCTGAATAGTCCCTTTCTCCTTAATAAAAATACTAGCCATACTTTCACCAAGCATTAATGAAGCTACGCATAGAACCACACCTGAAGCTAAATTTGCATATATGGACATACTTCTTAACTTCTTTACTCTCTCAAGTTTATGAGCGCCTAGATTAAAACTCACAGCAGATTGAATAGCCTCTGCAAATCCATAAAATACTGATGTGGAAATGGTGGTTATCTGTAGTGCTACAGCATATGCTGCCACACCTTCCATTCCGATTTTTTTTATTATTATCACATTGTATATAAACCCAGCAATAGATGCCGCTGCCATACTCAATAATTCGGATGATCCATTAAATAACATGGACCATATTTCTTTTTTTCTAAAAATAGGAACTGAAAATTTCCATGATGATTTGTATTTAATCATATACAGCATTAATAGCCATGGAATCAATTGTGACATTCCCGTTGCAAGAGCAGCCCCTTTCATCTCCCATCCTAAAACTCCAACCAATAGATAATCTAATGATATATTTATTACTGTACCAATTAATACAGCCAAAACTACCACAACAGGTTTTCCATCTAATTTCAAGAAAAACGAGAAGGCGAAGGTCAATATAAATGGTAACAGAAACAGGGATAATGTTCTTATATAGTCTATCATATACTCTGCTATCTTCTCTTCAGCACCTAATAGATTGGGAAATTTACTACTTAGTCCAATCAAGATAATAGTAGCTGCCACTGCTATCATACTCAAAAGCACTATCGTAACATTGAAATAATTATTACTTTTTTCTAATTCCTCTTTCCCTTTATGAATACCTGCAAGTGTAGTTCCTCCAATAGCCACCATTATGGCTATCCCTGCAAGTAACATTACAAAGGGCATTATTAGAGTAATTGCAGATAACCCTTTAGATCCAACATATCGTCCAATAAATGCTGAATCCACTAGCCCAGCTGTACTCTGCGCTAACATGGCAAGTATAGATGGAATGGCATAGTGCCAAAAAATCTTTGAAATTTTGTCATTTCCTAAGTCAACATGACCTTTTTGGGGTAAATTCATTTACGCTTACATCCTTCCTTATTATTTATCTAATTCATCTTTAAATCATCTATTTTCATAACTTGTAATAACAGTCCTATCTCTATATAATAAACCTTAAAGTAGGTTTAATGTCAATAAGGAGGTTTTACATATTGCGTAAATATTTGACTATTGGTGAACTTGCAGATTTAATGAAAATCTCAACATCAAATATTAGGTACTATGAAAAAGAAGGATTATTATCCCCTTGTAAAATTCATGATAATGGATATAGACTTTATGATTTCAATGAATTAGATACATTAGAAACAATTCTATTACTTAGAAAATTAGATGTTCCATTAAAGCAACTAAAAACTATAATGAAAAACTACTCTATTGACGATTACATAAAAATCTTAAACTCCTCCCTGTCATCCATAGATTCAAGGATAGATGAGTTACACAGTAAAAGAAGACATGTTACAAGAAAATTAAACTATGTTGAAAATTTTAAAAAAGTAAAAAGACATTATCATATTACACACATACCAGAGAGAGTGCTTTATTGCCTTCATACAGGAAAAATATTTGAATATACTATTAAAGAGACCTATGAGCTTATAAAGTCTCAAAATCTTGATTATTTAGATACGTACCAAGATAGCTATATAATACCTTTAGATTATGATACTTTTAGTTTTTGTATACTTAAAATCCCTGGTATGGAAGCCTTTGAACGTTTCCCTGAGATAACTCTTCCTGGAGGTTCCTACTTAAGTTATGGTATTTTTGTTCAGGACTATGATGAAATTCATATCGAAGTAGATAAATTCTATGATTATATGAAAAAGAATTCCCTTTCTCCTATAGGTAAACTCATTATAATTGAAAATACAAGATGTTCACATTTCCATCTCAACAGCATATATTTAGAGCTACAAATCCTCATAAACTAAAAAAAGCTACAATCAATATCGATTGTAGCTTTATTACAATTATCATATACCTTAGAAATATATATCTGCAAACTCAATTTTAATCCGTTCAATTTGTCCGTTATATTCTAAAGTATTATCTATATCATGTTCTACATCATCTGAATTAACGCATATAGGTAGCTTTACCGTAAAGGTACTTCCTTTTCCAATTTCACTTTCTACACTGACACTTCCGTTGTGTAGTTCAACTAAAGATTTTACAATAGAGAGTCCAATGCCACTGCCTTCTTGATTTCTAGTAAGAGATCTATCTATTTGATTAAACCTTTCAAATATACCACTTAATTTATTCTGTGGAATACCAATTCCTGAATCTTCTACTGTAATATATATATGGTCTTTTATTTCATAAAGTTTTATCTTTATATTTCCCCCTGAATTTGAGAACTTTATAGCATTAGCAATGAGATTTAATATTACTCTTTCGATCATATGTACATCTATAGAAATCATTTTTTTATAGATCCGGGTATGAAAACTTATATTCAAGTCTTTATTGATGGCATAATCTAGTATCGATGTTACAATAGAATCTAAAATTTTGACTATATCATATTTTCTAAGCCTTAACTTCATAAAGCCACAATCTAACTTTGTAATATCTATTAGATTATTCACAAGGCGAAGTAATCTATAGCAGTTTTGCTTCATCCTTTTGATCTTTTTAGGTATATTATCCATAAGATAGTTACTCTCTTGCCCATATAGCTCTAACAATTGTATTGTTCCAAGAATTACATTTAAAGGTGTTTTAAATTCATGTGACATATTGGAAAAAAACTCATTCTTTAACTGGTCATATTCTAATGCTTCCTTTAATTGCCTTTGACTCTCCATAAAATCCTTTGTTAATTTCTCAGTTCTTTTTCTTTCGGAAATATCTCTAATAATTCCTAAAGCATGTATATCATTATCGTATTCAAAAGCTACGCCCCTTGTTTCGATATTAATAATTTCTCCATTTGTCCGTTTCATCTTCTCTGTTGTATCAGTTATAACTACATTCTTTTCAATAATGTCAGATACTTTTTTTTCCATGTTTTCATGATAAGTAGGTAATAAAAAGTCTTTAGCAGATTTGCCTATTAGGTCTTCAGCTTTCTCTACTCCCACTAACCTGGCTGCAGCTTCATTACAAAGGGTTACTATATCACCTTTCTGAACTACAATAGCATCCGGTGACAATTGAAACAGTTTTTCATATCTATTTTCACTCTTCTTAAGCTTTTCTTGAAAAATTTTGTAGCAACACATGACACGTTTATATCCTTGTCCTTTAATTTCACAAGATAAATCCCTATATTCATCGCACCCCTTACAGTCAACGCTTGTTTCATCTGAATCTGTCATCTCTACAAATTCAGGAATGTCATTTAATATTTTCTTATAGCATGCATGTGTTTTCATAAGGGTATCTTCTTTTTCCTTCAATAATTCTTTTGTTTCTTTTAACTCTATTTTAAGTACTTCAATTTCTTTAATTAATTTATCTTCTACTGTATGACAACCATCCAAGAGTATATACCTCCTATTATTATAAGGTTCTTTTTTATAAACAATTTAATAATTTCCATATAATTCCTAAATGCTTAAAATTTCTATAAAAAGATGATTTTTCCTTCATATTTCGTTAGCATGTTTCGACATAATACTTATACAAGTTTTAGATAGCTATCACAACCAATTAAATAGATCTATATATTATCAAAAGAATAAATCTCTTATATTTATTTTTATATGCAAAAAAACTCCTAGTTTTTTTTAACTAGAAGTTCTTTTTTTGTTATCCCTTTACTAGAGAGTTAAACTATTTATATTGCTTATCCAATTAATCCAAGTACAAGGAATCCTACACTAGCCAATGCAGCAGAAGTCAACGCATATGGCATTTGAGTTTTAACATGATTCATTACATTTACTTCAGCAATCATAGATGATAAAATTGTTGAGTCCGATATGGGAGAACAGTGATCTCCAAATACTCCTCCCGAAATAATTGCACCAATGGTCATTGGTATACTTGCACCTATAGCAACTGCCATTGGAATTCCAATAGGAATCAATACTGCCACTGTGCCACCACTAGTTCCTGTGGCAAATGACATGAATGCCCCCACAATAAAAATCATGAAAGGAACAAAGGCTGGATTAATACCACTGCTAATCCTCGCTATAAATGCACCTGTTCCTAATTGGCTAACTAAATTGCTGAAAGCAAAAGCTAAGGTTAAAATCATGGTCACTTCCAAATAATTGCCCATACCTTTGAACACCCATTTTAAATAGGTTTCTATCTTCGTTATTCTTTGAAGCACATAATAAATTCCTGTTAAAATCAAGGTAAGGATAGCACCAATGTAAATCCCTGCAGATCCATCACTTTTTAATATATTTCCTTCACCAGTAATACACATAATGCCAAAGATACTCCCCACTAATAGAACCAATGGAACAATCATGTTTTTAGCTTTTGGTACAATATCTCCTTGAAAAATCTGTTGAGAAGAGTAAGCTTCTGATTGCTCTTCCTCTGTATTTCCAGTTGACCATTGACCTTGTATATTTGTATGATTATCCATCAAAATTACTACAGCAACTATTAATATGGAGAATATTCCATAAAGTTGAAATGGTATTGCTGAAATTATAATAGTCATTGGGTCTACTTCTATAATACCAGCTGAAACTTGACCTCCAACCATGGCCATTAAGAAGGCTCCAGCCCCATTGAATGGTATGAACCATGCAATTGGAGAAGATGTAGAATCTGTTATATAAGCCAGTTTCTCTCTTGATACATTAAAGCGATCAAACAAGGGTCTTGAAGCAACTCCCGAAATTACTATGGAGCTGGTACCATCAATAAACAAGAAAATTCCAAGTAAATAAGCCAATAGCTGTGCACCTACTTTGGATTTCACCAATTTTCTTTTTTCAGTCAAATACTCTACCATGCCATGAACCCCACCTGATGCTTCAATTACATACACAAAGGCACCAATCATCAAACAAAACAGTATGGATTTTGCTGCCCAATCGTCTTGAAAAACTTTATAAATACTATCTAAACTTGTAAAAATTGTTCCTGTCTTCATATCCAAAATAATACCCGCTACAATAATTCCTGATAAAAGAGCAATAAATACATTCTTAGCTACAAAAGCCAGAATAATTGCTAGTAAAACGGGTACAATTGATAACCAACTTAATTCCACAATCATCACCCCATCATTTTTTTATATAATTCCATAAACAAATATCTTAAATATACATCCATTATAATCACTATAGGACCTTATTAGAATGTAATAACTTCACCAAAAACTATAAAAACGATACCTTCCTATAGGTATCGTTTAATTACCAAAATATTCTGTTCTAAATTCCTTTGGCGAAACTCCTTCATAGCGTTTAAAGAACTTGGTCAAATTAGAAGGTTCATCAAATCCCATCAAATCTGAAATTTCATTTATTGTGAGCTCTCCCTGACTTAAGTACCTCTTGATTTCTAACAATATTCGGTCAATGATAAATTGCTTAGCCGATAAATCTACTACCGTTCTAGTTGCTTGATTAATTGTTTTTTGGGAGACTAACATGATCTTTGCATATTCCCCAACAGTTTTCTTTTCCTTAAAGTGGATGTCCACAAGATTTTTAAATTCCACAAATCGCTTATAAACACCAGAGGTTTCCCTTTGTTCATCTATTTTCTTAAATCTACGGATTGTTAGCATGAAACTTCTAAAAAGAGATTTTAGCAATTGTGCCTTTACTGTACTATGAGCTGCTTTATACTCTTTATATATTAAATCAATGAGTACTCGATTGGAGGCCTCTTCACTAACATCTGTTTCAATAATTGGATTGTATAAAGGCATATTGAAGTGATCTAAAAAATCATGGATATTCATCTCTGAATTAGTATATAGATAGTCTTCAGTAAACATAATAATATAACCAGTGGCTTCAGTATCTGGAAAAAAACGATGAACTTGATTTTGTGCAATAAATATCATATCTCCTGTCTTAAAATCATATACTTTAAAATCTATTTCATGTGCCCCTTTTCCGGATGTTATATACGATATACTATAAAAGTTCAATCGAAATGCTTTTGAAATATGTTTAGTTGGACGTGTCTTTAAAAACTCTTGTAAGCCCACTATTTCAAAATCAAATGACTTATGTTCAGGCCTTTTAAAGTTAATTCTTTTAATGGTATCCATTTGTAAATCCTCCAGTAGCTAATCTAAATTTCATATAATTGTTAGATCGACTGCTCTTAACCTATACACTTTTTATCCTTTAAAATTTGCAGCTCATTACTATATTTTTTCAAAAAATATAATAATTTATTATAACATAAAGCCAATGATACTAAATGTATCATTGGCTTTATTGACTAAAATTTACCGTTATTATTTTTCCACTCTTCTTTATTCGGGATATTTTCAATTACATCCCAATGTTCTGCTATTTTTCCATTTTCAATTCTGAATAAATCATAGTAAGCTACTTTCTGTCCTCCAAAAGTTCCTTCACTTACTGCTAAAACAAAATTCCCTTGGCCTAATATCATATGGTTTTCTTCGTACACCATATTAATTCCTTGCTCTGCCATGGCTGCCATAGCTTTTCCTAATCCTGATAATCCATCTCCAATTTGAGTATTATGTTGAATATAATTGTCACCATCAAAATATTGTGCCATTATTTCATAGTTACCTTCTACTAATACTTTATCCACAAACGCTTTAGCAACTGCTTTATTTTCATTTGTTCTATCTAAATCAACAACTTTAGTTTCTCCATCAAGTTGTGTTCTTCCACTTGGATTAGGCTCTGTACTCTTCTCAGCTAAATTATCCCAATGCTCTACAATTAGACCATCTTCAAATCTAAAAATATCAAATCCAACTTTTGGTCCAAAGAAATTATAATCTGTCTGAGTTACAACGTAATCCCCATCTTCAAAAACTCTAACTACATCTACTGATGCACTTCCTTTAGGAAGCATACTCAGCAATTCTCCAAAACCTGCTAATCCATCTCCAGCAGATAAGTTATGTTGAATATACTTCTCTGGATTAATATATGCAATTGCTGATGAGTCCCCTGTTTCAATACTATTTAGTACTGCTACTACTTTTTGTGAATTTGTCATTTCTTCATTGCTACTGACCTTTATTTTTTGACCTGGAAAAATAAAATGAGGATTTTTAAGTTTATTTAACTCTGCTAACTTCTCCCATGTTATTCCATGACTTTCTGCAATTTTCCAAAGTACATCTTCACTCTTAACTGTATAATATTCTTCTGTTGCATACGCACTAATAGATAAACTAAATAACATCATAAGTGCTAAAATTAAGGTTATTATTTTTTTCATAATTATTGCCTCCCTTAGAATATTTATCATGTATAAAAACTATAATTGGTCTTTGTTACCAATTGCTTACCCTTATTCTATATTCATAGACATTGTAAAACCATATAAAAAAGAACCCAAAAAAGGTAATAATGACACCTTTTTGAGTTCATATAATATTCTATGCCCTTGTGAAATCTCTTCACCAATAATTTTTCACATTAGTTAAACGCCTGCTTCTTCTTGTATTATCTCCTTAACTAACTTTGAAATAAATGGTGGAAGTATTAACGAAACGGGTAAAGCAATAGTAAATCCAATACCCCAACTTTTCATCCATATTTTCAAAAACACATGATTTATTCCAACATTTATTAAAGTCATAGCAAATGACATAAAAAGTGACATTCCCAATGCCATAAAAAATCCAAATACTAATGATTCATATTTTTTATCAATCTTCATATATATCACTCCTATTATTTTTTACTTTATTAAGGCCCTTACCCTTCTTAAGATTATTCATCACAATTTATTTCATTTTTCACATTATGCATATTTTTAAGTATTTTCTTTAATGAGTTAAGTATATGAATATATTCTTCTTCTGAAAATCCATTTCCATAAATCGCTATCATCTCTTCAAATGTCAAGTTTATTGTGGGAACAATCTCTTTTCCCTTGTCTGTTAAATATAATCTATAAAAACGCTTATCATCCATATTCTTTTCTCTTTTTATATAACCACTTTTTAATAAATTCTTAACAGCTTTTGCTGTTGTTCCTTTCCCAATGTTTAATAAATTACTTAGTTCCTTTTGACTTATACCTTCATTGTTGGAAATAACATATAAAAAATCATGTTGTCCACTTCCTATATGATAATCTTCAAGTTTTTTATTAATAATACTTTGAGAATTTCTATGAATAGCAGCTATATATTTGCCCAGGGACTCCTTTTTCAAGATGACACCTCCTAAAGTAATATAGTTTCCTTTGAAACTAATTATATTATATCACGAATTAGTTTTAAAGGAAACTATATTGTAATCTCTAGAAACTCTTTTAAATGCAATAAGGAGAGGTAGTTTTAAATAACCACCTCTCCTTATATATATAATTTACTGTTTAAACTTAATCATATGATTAAATTTTAATTTTAAGTTTTTTAACTTGATTGTATTTCACAACTATCATTTGCTATTAACTTTTTATAAATTACATTACCTATGATTCCACCTACAACTAAAGCTACTAAGAAAATCCATCCAGATAATGAGAAGTTAGCAATTGGTGTATAAAGTGCTCCTACATTACAACCGTTTGAAAATCTTGTTCCAAGTCCCATTGTAATACCACCTATAGCATATATTAATATTTCTTTGAAGCTAATAGCTAGTCCTTCTTTGAATGTTTTTGTAAGGTTTCCAGCTAAAAGTAACGCAATAGCTGTTCCTAATAGAATACCAAAGTTTTGTACATTGATTTGATGGTTGAAAAATGGCATTGTAAATATTTCTACTGGCTTGTGTGAAAAAGCCGCTACCCTTTCAGGAGCAACTCCAAATAATATAAGTACTTTACCAAACCAGAATCCATAAGGAGTAGATGCTCCCCATCCTGCCTTAGTTACACCCATTAAAAGTATACTTATACTTCCAAGTACAACTGAACCCATGCCAAGTGTCCATGGTCTTACAAATAATTTTTCGTAAGTATTATTGCTAAATAATTTAAAAGGCCCTTTGTCTTCATAAGTTTTCTCTTGAGCAAATTCTGTATCTACTCCTGTGTACATATTTTGTGCTTTTCTATTATCTTCATATACTTTACAAATCCAAATTACTACTGCTGCAAGAACAATAGTTAAAATACTTGCTCCTAAATATCCACCTAGTCCGTCACCTTTAAATAAATCTGGTAAAAATACGCCATTTGCGAATGTTTCAGTTGATACAATTGTATCAGTAATCCAAGGAGCAGAACTTTGAAGTGGGAATCCTAAATATACTCCCATACCAAAGAATATAAGTGTTATAATAGCACGTGGTAGACCTGTTATTACATCAGTAAGAACTCCTGATGCACAACAACTAGAAAATGCCATACCAACTCCAAATAGTATACCCCCTAGTACAAGCCCTAAGTTAATAGGATTAACCCATAAATCATATTGAGTTGCATCCTGACCTATAAAAAAGCAAACATTTACTATTGCTGTTCCAACAAACATAATCATTAATGCTCTCATTAATTTTGTAGAACCCGTTCTGTACGTTCTATTCACACTACCTGCAAATCCAAAATAAGATCTTGTAAGTGCATATCCTAGCCCTAATCCTGCGATTAGTCTAAAGAATAACATGGGACTGCTAAGCCCTGATTTTCCTAATACTAAAGTGGCAATAAGTAATATAAAGCCAGTAATATATTCAACATTTTTTTTCACAAATATTACCTCCATAATGTTTTTATAGTTCTAAATTTTTCTATTTGTAGGGGCTAAATGCCCCCTATCTTATTCAAAATTGTAATCAGTTATAATCATTTCTCTATCAGTTGTTTGATCATTGAAATACTCATAGAAAGATAATCCTAAGAATCCACCTGATACATTATAAACATTTTCAAATCCTAAGTTTTGTAATGCTAATACTGCATTGTAACTTCTTTGTCCACTTCTACAATGTAAATAAATTGGCTGATCCCTAGGGATTTCATCTAATCTATCTCTAATCTCACTAAGTGGTAAGTTCATAGCTCCTATTATATGACTTTGCTCATATTCATCTTTCTCTCTTACATCTATTATGCAAGCACCACTTTCTAATAAACTTCTTACTTCTGTTTCACGTACTTGTCTAAATGCATCATGTAATAAGTTAGAAGCCACATATCCTGCAAAATTAACTACATCTTTAGCTGTTCCAAATGGTGGAGCATAACATAGTTCTAAATCTCTTAAGTGCTCTACAGTTGCACCAAACTTAATAGCTGTAGCAATTATATCTACTCTCTTATCTACATTTCCTTTACCAATTGCCTGAGCACCTAATACTCTACCTGTTGGAACTTCATATATTAATTTAAAATGAACTTGTTCACATTCAGGCATTAATCCTACTTTATCTCCTGGAATCACTTTCACTACGTCGTATTTAATATTTAAGTTAAGTGCTTTAATTAATCCTTCATTTAAACCTGTAGAAGCTCCATTGTAATCAAATACCTTAATTACAGATGATCCAATGAATCCTGTGTTTGATATGACCTTTCCATGGATATGGTCTGCTACTGCTCTAGCTTGCTTTTGTGCAGGTCCTGCTAAAGGTAGTTTAGTCATTGAATTAGTTAGTGCATGATATACTTCTATAGCATCTCCTACAGCATATATATCTTTATCATTAGTTCTGTAATTTTGATCTGTTTTTATTGCACCCGTTTCTCCCAATTCTAATCCTGCTTCTTGAGCTAATTCAGTTTCTGGAACTACTCCAATTGCCATAACCACTGCCTGTGCATCTACTTTCTTACCTGATTCTAAAATAACTGTATTTGGTTCAAAAGCCTTTACTTTATCTCCTACTATTAGATTTACACCATGATCATGTAACTCTTTATGTAGAATTTGTACCATATCGTAATCAAATGGTTTCATGATTTGAGGCATAGCTTCAATTAAGGTTACATTATAACCTGCTTCCTTTAAGTTTTCAGCAGCTTCAACTCCAATAAATCCTCCACCGATTACTGTTACATTTTTAGTTTCTATAGATTTCACGAACTTATTTAATTTATCAATGTCCACAACATTTCTAATTGAAAATATATTTACATCTTCTATTCCTGGAATTGGTGGAACTATTGGTCTTGCTCCTGGAGATAATATTAATTTATCGTATGATTCATTGTACTCTTCTCCAGTCACTACATTTCTAACTACTACTTCTTTGTTTTCCCTATCAATGAATACTACCTCATTGTTTACTCTAGCCTCTATTCTGTATTGCTTTAAAAACTTTTCAGGTTCCATTAGAACTAGGCTATCACTATCTTCTACTGTTCCACTTAAGTGATAAGGCAAACAACAATTTGAAAATGATACATGTGGCCCTCTTTCAAACATGATTACTTGATCATCTTCACTAAGTCTTCTTAATCTAGCAGCTGTAGATGCGCCACCAGCAACTCCACCAACTATTAAAAATTTCCTACCCATTTGTATTCCTCCACTCTCTTCGTTTAAATTTATTTATATTTTTAATTACAAAGATAAACATTGCCATTAGATTTATTGAACCTACTATAAACATCAATAAATCTGCTGCGTCGAATATAATATCAAAATTTGAAATACTAAGTACTCCTGATAATGTTATTAAGCTTATATAAAATATAATTTTTTCATTTTCACCTATATGCATAGTCCTATTAAGAAAATGAAATGACCCGAGTACTGTTGTTAATCCTGATAGAATAAAGAAAATTATTACAATTCCCAAACCCAAATTTCCCGTTACAGAGGCTACACTAAATAGATAACCTACGATTCTTTCAAATCCATTTTCACTTAAATTTATATTAGGCACATTATACCTTCCATAAGTAAATACATATGATGTGATTACAACGGCTATAAATATGGTAATAATTGTTGATATTGTTTGTAATAGTGCTTCTCTTCTTGGAGAATTCTCTGCGTCAGAACTTGCTAATGCACTAGTTCCTAAAGAAGTTTCACTTATTTGAATAATTCTTTGAAACCCTATAATAAGGCCTATTGGTATTCCAACAAAAGCTGATTTTAAATTCATAAAGTCTTCCCAAATCAAAGATATATACTGGGGAATAAACTCTATGGTTAAAAGGACAAAAGATATAAAAAACACAGAATAAAATAAAATTATTAAAGATACCATAGAGCCTAATGCATTTATAAAAATCTTATAATTTTTTGTTATGACTATTATGGTTACTGCTAAGATAAGAGGTATTATTATATAAAATAACAACCCACTTTGAGTAAATTCATAGTTAAAATTCTGTCTAAAAAATATCTTCACAACACTCTGAATTCCCGTTAATTGAAAACCTACAAAACCAAATGAATATAATGTTACTAAAGAAATCATATATACAAATCCTGCTTTTTTGTTTATGTTATAATCAATGAAATCTCTAGGAGTTTTCATAGTTATTTGACAAAACAGTACTTCTGAATAGGTTATGGGAACTAAAAAAAACATACCTATAATAACCCATAAAACTATACTTTCTCCCCTCATACCACTATTGGATATTTTCCACATGGCTGTTAAGACTCCAATAATAGCACCTGTTCCAACTTTAGATGATAGTGATATGGAAAGAGAACTTTTTATTTTTGAAAATTTCCATTTGGTTTTATCCCTTTTACTCACACTATTAAGAAGAGTTACTGTTCTATATGTTATAACCCCTCCCACCATAATTAGAAGTGGTAAAAACAAATTCCATAAATAATTATTGAGTAAGTTAATTATTCCGCCTACTATTTCAATTATAAAATCAGCTCCTATCTGTTTTTTCAATTTATGATTTGTTAATTTTATCTCAATCTAATTATCTTATACTTTTCACCTTTTTCATAATAAATAAGCTTTATGCACTATAATAGATTGTTATATTGAATGGGATTATTGAAAGATAAGTTTATATACTATGTAAAATAAGGATTGGTAATGCATATAAAACCTATTTATTTTCACAAACTATAGTGATAGAATAAACTTATAATTATTTTTACTATTTTGAGGATGTGGCAATGTGAATCTTGAATATCTGAAATCATTTTATATGACGGTGAAATGCAATAGTATATCCAAAGCAGCTAAAGCTCTCCATCTTACTCAACCAGGTTTAAGCATGCAACTTCGCAATTTGGAAAAGGAGCTGGGTGCAGATCTTTTGATACGAAGTAATAAAGGAGTTAAATTAACAGAAGAAGGTACAGTAGTGTTTGATTATGCACATACATTACTTTCAATTCAAGGGAATATAGAAAGAGACCTGAAAAATCTCCAGGAAGATACACCTAAATTAATTATAGGTTCTTGCAAAAGTGTAGGAGAGTATGCGCTTCCTTGTAGCATATATACATTCAAGCAACTTCACAAAGAAGTGGATATTCATATGGAAGTGGACAACACTGCTACAGTTATTGAAAAACTGCGTAAGCATACTATTAATATCGGACTAATTCAATACGATCCGAAAGCTGATGATATTCTTACCCAAACCATTATTTCTGATCAACTACATTTAGTAGGAAATTGTTGTGATTCTCCAAAAGAAATTTCAATTGAAGATCTAAAAGAAATTCCTTTGATTTTACGTGAAAAAGATTCTGGAACAAGATACTTAATTGAAAAAGCATTACAAGAAAAGGGAATTAGTATTAAAGATTTAAATGTAGTTTATGATTTAAATTCTCCAGAAGCTATTAAATCTTCTATTCTTTCTGGAAAAGGGTTCTCTTTTTTACCTAAATTATCTATAGAGCAGGAGTTAAAGAAGGGATTGGTTCAACCAATTAAAGTTGATGATCTAGAAATTTCTTTTAATTATTATATAGCCTCTAGAGAAAAATACAATTTTACAGACTACGAAAAAATGTTTGTAGATTTCGTTATTTCCAGCAAAAGAGGATTCTGTTAAACAAAAAACAGGGCATAGGCCCTGTTTATCACATTAAAAATCTAATTACTATCTTACACCCTACCCATGCTCCTAATATGGCAAATAGTCCAAAGACATACGCATGTAGAGAAAATGATGGTATTCCACTAAAAAAGGCACCAATATTGCACCCAATGGCAAGTCTTGTTCCGTAGCCCATCATAATCCCACCTAGGAGGGCAAATATAAACTGCTTTTTACTTTTTATTCTTTTCCATTTAAATTGAGATGCTAGCAAAGTTGCTACTAAAGATCCTACAATTACACCTATATTCAAAATGGTATATTTATTAATAAAGACATTTTTATTTATCATTACAGACTTATAATAGTATTGAAAATAACTAAAATATTCCCAATTGAGAGGTTCTAATCCAAACCATTGTAAAATACCCACTCCCCATAGTAAAAAACCACTGGTTATTTGCCAGCTAATACCATTTACAGCTAGTAGAATCACATTCAATAACCCTAGTAAAATTCCTCCTACCCAATAGGGCCATGGCTTTTGTAACCATTTTACAATAGGAGCTATTATATTACTTTCATGTTTTGCTCCTGGTTTTTCAATATATATTTTCCACTCTCCATCCTTTACTTCAACCACATTTACAGGATATTCATTTTTTTGTCCCCATTCTTGAACATTAATCCCCACACAACTATGATCGGAATGTAGCACCACAATATCTCCAGGATCCATTGTTTTTAATTCCTTCATTGCTTTAAGTATGGGAATTGGACATAATTCACTTAAACAGTCTACTTCTCTTACCGCCATGTACTTCCCTCCATCATATACCCTTCCAATACTTCTCTTCATACCATATAACTAATCTATACAAGATTATCAATACTCCTATTTGAAGTACTACAACAATTTTAAAATCTAAATATTCGGGGAAATAAATAGTCTTTGATTTACCAATAATTCGATCATACCAAAAGGAATAATCTTTTGCTCCTAAAACAGTTCCAATCAAGAACCCTAAAAAGACAACCCAATGAAGTGCATGTCCTTCACCAATTCTCATCAACACACTTGAGCTACATCCTCCTGCAATGACCATTCCAATTCCAAATACAAAGGCTCCAATCATCACATGAACACCTACTGAAGTTACGGCTCCAGGAATTAAGTCATAATTAATAGGATTCTCATTAATATAACCTGATTGTATAATAGCAAATCCAACGGTACTTACCATCATTGCTAAGAGCATGGCCCTTAGTAATTTTGTATTACCAACAAGAAAAGGATCTCTAAATGCTGATGCAAAACAAAACCGAGAATACCTAAGTACAATTCCAATTCCAATTCCCAAACTCCAAGATGCGGCATAGGTATGTTGTTTCTTCCATAGTACTACAGACAAAATTAATGCTATTAAAAGTGCTCCTATTCCGTAGGGCATCTGACTTTTTTTCTTCTTTTCCTCTTGCTGCCCCTCTTTCATTAATGTAGCCATTTTATTTGATAACATAATACCTTCTTTCTTTTAAATCACTATATTTATTCTGCCATAATTTTTTTTAATTTCCTGTACAATGAACATGTATTAATTGCTTATGAATAATTTTACTTTAAATAATTATATATCATACTATATCGTGAATCAACAATATACAACTATTGGATTATGTTAACAATCATATAAATCAAACAAATTAATTTTTTCATAAAAGTAAAACCCTTACCTATTGTAATAATATAGTAAGAGAATATATTCATTTTCTTTTAAATTACATAAAAATAAAACCCTAGAAAACCTTATTGTTAGCTTTCTAGGGTTGATTTGAATTTTATAACATTTAGTGTATTTACTATGGTTGATTATACTTCTTTGGAATATTTGTTGCCACAAAATCCTTAATAACTTTACTCTTACATTAACAACAACCTGACTTGGTTGGTATTTTCTTTCCTGTCATAATAGCATTATAAAGTTGTTCTTCATCAGGATAATTTTTTACTGAAATTACGTTTCCGTTCACTGCGATTAACGGCGTCACTTTTGATAGTACAAAATCTAAATTTGCTTCACTAACTACAAGTCTTTCACCGCTATCTAAGAACACTTTATTCAGTCTTAAGATAAACTCTTTTTTGTTCTCCCCTGTTAATTTGTATATCTTAATTTTCCCGACAGAATCATATTTTTTATAAAATCTCTCTACTAATTCACCCATTGTTAATGATTGGACTGAGCCACAACCACAGCCAGAACTACAGCAACCTCCACCCATAGATGATTTATTATTTGACGTTTCTTTTAACATAAAAATTTCAATTATTTTTTTATCCATATTATCCTCACCTTTCATACTTATTTTTGTATTAAACAGGGCAAATATTTCTGCATTTACCACATGCACACTTACTAAGGTCTCCTTTTCCATATGGAACATCTCTTATTGGGCATACTTTTAGACATTTCATACATTTAATACAAAGACCTGAAACTGTTTTATCAGGTACTAAGGGAGCATCTGTAATAATTGCACCTAAGCTTGTTGTTAAGCCAAATCCCTTGACTAACAGAGAATTTACAGGGCTTAATTCACCCACACCTGCTTCAACTCCCATCCTCACAAGAGATACATCTCTACTAGTTCCTTCTACTATTACAGCTTTATATCCTAATAAATTTAAATAACTTATTACTTCACTTTGAGCTGCAATTGTACCTAAATAGTCACTGAATCCTCCCATTTCATCACTACTATCTTCCTTTTTTCCTTCAGCAAAAACTATTGCCGATTCAAACCCTTCTAATAAACTCTTAGGATGATACTCCTCTGGCGTATTTTCAAATCTTTCCTTTGTTCCTACACCAACTTTATCAAATATATTAAGCATAGCTTTTATCTTGTCTGTCATTTCTTTATTATTTAACTGTGTCATTCTTAACCTCCTTACTGTAAGTTTTAATAAAAGTACTTCGTTAGTAAAGACGATGTAATGAAAAAATGGTCACAGATTTTCTTACTTTTTTTTAAAAAATTATAATAAACTTCATTAAAATAAAAAACTTCTACTGTCTATTTAGATAAAATAGACAGTAGAAGTTTTTAAATAGTGAAATCTTACTCACACTTATTACCACATTTTTGGCAATTAGTTTTTTTCTGTTTATAATCAATAATATTGCCATATGTATCTATCTCAAAATCACAACATTCAAGCAATATATCCTTTAACTTAGCTTTTGCCCTCTGAACCCTCATTTTTGAACATGACATTGTAACATGAAGTTTTTCTGAAATTTCCTTATGTTTCATCCCTTTCATATCATATAACTCAATAACTTCTTGATATTTCTTAGGAAGTTCAAAAATCATTTTCTCTAAGCATTTACTTATTTCTTCATTCATGTTATCTGAGTTATTGTCTTCTTCTAAACCTTTTTCAAGTTTCTCAATATCAACTGTTATATCCTTTTTCTTTCTATAATAATCGATAATCGTATTTTTAGTTATTTTATAAATCCAAGATTTAAGCTTTGATTGTTTATCTACTTTATCAATATTTTTATAAATCTTCACAAAAATATCTTGAAGAATATCTTCTGCATCACATTTATTTTTCACTTTCCCATTAATGTACTTATAAAGTTCACTGCTAAATTCATTCCAAATATATTTGACTTTATCATCCATTCTAATCCTCCAATTGAAAATGAAATATATTTATTATTATATAGTATTGTATCTAAAACTTCATATGCTATGTAAAGTATAATTTGTATTAAAAACCTGTTATTTATAGTGAAGTTTACCTTATTATGTGCATACGCACACAACTTTTCCCTCCATGTTCTATTGATATTTATGGATATTTTTGCTAAGATTTTTTAAGAGGGTAAGTTTTATAGTATCTAAACTTACACTTTAATACATAACTAAATATTTACAGGAGAGGGTCTAATGAAAAAAAGAATTCTTGTCGTTGATGATGAATCAAAGTTTCGCGACATTATAAGAATATTCTTGGAAAACGAAGGATATTCTGTTGACGAAGCGACAAGTGGCACGGATGCCCTCAATAAGCTTTATGAGCACAATTATTCTCTTGTACTTTTGGATGTAACCATGCCGGAAATGGATGGCTGGCATGTGTGTAGAAGAATAAAGGATGATTCTTCTATTCCAGTAATAATGATTACTGCAAGAGAAACGGAATACGAAAAGCTCTTCGGATTCCAACTGGGAATAGACGACTATATAACCAAGCCTTTTAGTCCCAGTGAAATGGTTGCAAGGGTAAAGGTAGTTCTTAGAAGAATATGCAATACTCCCAACCATGAAAAAAATACTTTAAAAATAGGAGGTCTGAAAATAAACAACCTATCAAAGAAAGTATATCTTGAAGATAATGAGCTAGTAATTACACCAAAGGAATTTAACCTTTTGATGTTTTTCGCTCAGAATCCCAATATTGCCTATTCAAGGGATCAGATTCTAAACAAAGTCTGGGGATATGACTTTATAGGTGATTTAAGAACAGTTGATACCCATATTAAACAACTCAGGTCAAAACTAGGAAAATCAAAGAACTATATATCCACCATTTGGGGATATGGATACAAATTTAATGCAGAAAGCTGAATTTAAAAGTATCCGGATAAAACTTTGGCTGAGTATCACATCTTTAATATTGTTAATACTAGTTCTTATATGGCTTTTTCAGACAGTTTTTCTCAAAGAATTTTATATACAGAAAAGAACAAATACTCTTTTGAGAGAGGGCCGAAAAATCGTTTCTCTTTTCATAGAAAGTGAAGATGATAAAGGCATTCCTCAAAGTGTAATAGATGAAGTGAATAATTTCTCTTCTTCACCAATTGATACAAACATATTACTATTTGATTCAAATAGTAATATAATACATTCAAATCTTTTTAGAATGCCTCAAGTTTTAAGGAAAATTATTGAAAAATCTCTTTCGGATTTCAATAAAAAATTGAATATACAGTCAGAGATTATAGTAGATGAGGCTCTCATTCTAAGAAAAACGCCTAAAGCTACTATCGTATCAAAAACTTTTATAGTTGTAGGAGTACCTATTGAAAAAGATGGAAAATTTATAGGAAATATTCTTCTTATTTCTCCTAGAGAAAAGATTGAAGAAATAGTTTCAATACTTAAGGAACAACTTTCCATAATAGGCCTTTCATCTCTTTTTATTGCCACAATTATTGCTCTTTTATTTTCGAAGTTTTTGACAATTCCTATACTTAAAATCACCAAGGCTTCAAAAAAAATTGCTGAAGGAGACTTAAATGTAGATTTAAATATTGACTCAAAGGATGAACTAGGTACCCTTGGACATGCCATAAATAACATGGCATTCAAACTCAGCCAAATAGAAAAACTAAGAGAAGAAGTAATGGCCAATACATCCCATGAACTGAAAACACCTATAGGTATCATACGTTCTTATGCAGAACTTATACAAGTAATGGATATAGACAAAACCAAAAGAAATGAATATTTGGGAATAATCATTGATGAGTCAAAAAGACTTAATAATATGATAGGAGACATACTCTGTCTCTCAGAAATGAAAGCTGGTTATATAACACCTTTCTATTCCAAATTTAATTTATGTAAAGTAATAGACAATGTATTATCTAAACTTTCTTTTCTGGCTTCAGAAAAGAATTTAAAGCTAATAGCTCAATTGGATGATCCATATGTCTTTGTTGAAGGAGATATGGATAAAATCTATCAAGTAATATATAATCTAGTAAACAATGCCATAAACCATTCCTTTGAAAATAAGTCTATTAAAGTAAAGACAATAACTACTGAACAAAAGGTAATACTTTATATAATAGACCAGGGTAAAGGAATCCCACAGGAAGATTTACCATATATATGGGACCGCTTTTATAAGGGCGATGCCATAGGTAAAACAAAAGGTACAGGCCTTGGCATGTCCATAGTAAAAAATATACTTGAACTCCACAACTTTAAATACGGAATAGAAAGTAAAGTAAACAAAGGTACTACCCTATGGATAGAATTAAATAAAATATCATAACAAAGACTCTGGAATTACCTCCAGAGTCTTTTATATTTATCCTAACAACTGAAGCACTTGTTGTGGTTGCTGATTTGCTTGAGATAACATTGATTGAGCAGACTGTTGTAGTACATTGTACTTTGTAAACTCCATCATTTCCTTTGCCATATCTACATCTTTTATTCTTGATTCTGCAGCAGTTAAGTTTTCTGAAGATGTATTTAAATTATTAATAGTATGTTCTAATCTATTTTGGTAAGCTCCAAGCTTTGCCCTTTCATTAGATACTGATTTTATGGCATCATCTAATGATGTAATAGCTTTTTCTGCTCCTTCTGCAGTAGTAATGTCTAAATCACTAACTCCTAAAGCATCAGAAGACATATCATTTATATTCATATCTATTGTTTGACCTGCATTAGCACCAATTTGCATTGTTAAAGCATTATTTGTAATAGTAATATCTGTAGCACCAACACCACTATCTGTTAAATCAGCGTTAAAATCAACTTCTATTCCTGCAATTTCTACTTCTGATTTATTATAATCAGTTACAGTTTCCGTAGCAACTGTATTGCCTGAACTGTCCTTTAATGTAAATGTATGATCTCCTTCCACATCGAAAGAAACTGTTCCATTGCCTGCTACAGCAGTATTGTCAATATCAAGACCGTTTAAAGTAGTAGTACCTGCTGCAGTATCCACATTATTTTGCGAAGCTACTTCTTCTCCTGTACTAGCATCAATTAAAGTAAGAGTCTTCATACCCGCATTATCATCATCATCTTCTACTTTTAATTGATAGCTTCCATAAGAAGCATCTGCAGCAGTACCTATTGTTATATCACCTGCCGTTAGTCCAGTTCCGGCATCTAATAGGTCCGCAACTTCTTGATTAGCAGTACCACTAACTTCTAAAGTATATACTCCTGTATCTAAATTTGTATTTTCAACCTGAGCACTATCAATGTTAGCAGTATTAGTTCCTCCAACAGTTGCAGTAGCTCCAACACTTCCATTTAAAAGTTTTTTTGTATTGAATTCAGTAGTATCTGAAATTCTATTTATTTCTTCGCTAAGCTGATCTATTTCTTCTTGCATAGCTTCTCTATCATCTGCTGTATTAGTGTCATTTGATGCTTGAACTGATAATTCTCTCATTCTTTGAAGTATAGCTTCCGTTTCACTTAGAGCACCTTCAGCCGTTTGAACAAGAGAGATACCATCCTGAGCATTTCTTGAAGCTTGATCAAGACCTCTTATTTGTGCACTCATCTTTTCTGATATTGCAAGGCCTGCAGCATCATCAGCAGCACTATTTATTCTAGATCCTGAAGATAATTTTTCTATTGACTTAGATGCCATATTGTTATTCGTCGTATACTGGTTATATGTATTAAGTGCCATCATATTTGTATTTATTCTCATGTAAATCCCTCCATAATGATATATGTTTTTTAGAATATATTCTTAATAAATGTGCTTTTTCAAATAGGCATTATCCCGGGAAAACATACTGCCATTTACATACAATAAATAATTCTTATATTTAGGATAAGTTATAATATTGGAATAATTATGATAATGTCGTGTTTAATCTTGATAAATTGTATTAAATTGTGTAATAGATTTTTGGACAAAAAAATAAAAGCTTCAGTATGTTAATTGAAGCTTTCTGTTCATATTTATAATATTTTATTGTTAATATCTATAACCTTTTCCCACCCGTTTATCTACAAAATATCCATGAGACTGTTCTTGTCTCTTTAAATATCCGTTAAATATGGCTTTCTTACCTAGGTTTATCTTTCTTATGGAATATCCAATTTTTTCTTGTAAGCTTTTACTCTTACGATAGTTTTCATCATATATTTTATGTATATCTTTTATTCTAGATTTAATAGATTCATCACAACTTATGTCCATCTTTTTAATTTCATCTACTAAAGCCTTACTGTTCTTTAGAAGTTCTATTAATTCATTAGTATCCCCATCTTCTATACTCTTTTTTTGTAATAATAGGTTTTCATAAAGTGCTTCAACACAATCTGTTTTTTTCAATAAAATCACCTACTCTGAAAACATGGACATTATAGATTCAAGCTGTGAATTCATCTCTTGCAGATAAACTTCCATAGCAGCAAACTGTTCATAATAGTAATTTTCCTTATCTAGCATCTTTTCTTCTAATTCTTCTATTTCTTCTTCATAATCTTCAATTCTACTATAATAAATATTATCGTATTCTGATGAATCTCCAATCATACCTACCTTTTCAAGAAGTGTGCCCTTGCTCCCATTGGCATTTCTATATATGGATACATTGTCTTCCATAATGTCATATAATCTATAGGCAAGACCTTCTTCTTCATATCTAACTTCTCTTTCATCGCCATCTAAATTTCTAGCTGTATTAGTTCCTGGGTGTGAAGAGGATTCTTTACAAAATAAATTCATTACTCCTTGAGGATTATCTTCTATAGATTCTTTTAATTTATCTTCATCTACAACTAACTTTCCGTACTCATCATAAGACCCTGTGGTTATTCCTATATCTGCAAGAGTTAGAGATACACCATCTACAGGGTCATATAAAGCCACTCTCATATCCCTAAGGATATCTTCTATTATGGGATCACTACTAAGAAGACCTGTTTTAGCCTGCTCCTCCCATAATTCTATCTCCTCATCAGACATTTGACTTTTTTCTTCATTGGTAAGAGGGGGATAATCTCTATCATACTCCTCTGACACAGTATCATGAAGAGAGTCTATAAGTTCATTATATGCATCTACAAAACTCATTATATTTTCATACACAGAATCTACATCTAAGGATATAGACATGTTAACAGGCTCTGTAGTCTCTGCTAAAACAGTATAAGTTATCCCAGATACACTAAATGTATTATCACTCCTTGTAAGTGTTTCTCCATCTAAAATAACTTGAGCATCTTCCCCTGATGTATAATCATCTATTTTAGCACTTGCCATAAAATTACTTCCTGACTCTGTTATATTAATACTATTTCCAGCTCCCGTTTGAGTAGCTGTAAATTTGAACTCATCTGAAATCTCATCATATGTAAAATATACTCCAGCCGCTGAATTTGTATTAATTTCATTCATCATTTTATCTAGGGTAGTGCTTTTATGAAACTCAAATTCTTCTCCATTTATAGTAAAAGACACATTTCCCTCTGAATCGAAAGTAAAAGGTGTCTCCATATTCAAAGATACTTCTTCTAGAGTATCTGATGTATCTATTCTATTATTTAAAATAGCCCCACTGCCAAAACCTAAATCTTCAAGGGCATCATCTGATTTACTTACTAATTCTATATTATGTATACCACTATCGGCTACTGGCTCAAAGGTCAAAGCTCCACTAGGGTTGGTACTAACCTCTATTTTACCTGCTCCATATGCATCATCTATAGCTGCCTGCATATCTACCACATCATTTATAGAACTATCTATATTAATAGTCTTTGTAGTACCATCCACACTCATTTCAAAGCTCTTTCCATGGGCTGCAGTAAAATCAGGGACAGATATACCTTCAATTCCTTTACTTATGCCCGAATTACTTTCAAGACTTGCAGATGTGGCCACATTTAAAACTTCCATTGTATGATTACCCTCTACTGATTCTGACCCTGCTGACACTTTCACAGCACTTTCATTGCTACAAACCGTGTCATATATAATATAAGTAGATGATGATAACATATTGTTTGAAGAATTTAAGTAATTAAAATAACTATCTTCAAACTCTTTAATTTCCATAGTCACATCTCTATAGGCATCCATTGTCCACTCTGTAAGCTGCTTGTCTTGATATGCTTTATCAAGGGGCTGTTTTTCAACTTCCATTAAATCCTTTACCATTTGGTCAGTATCCATTCCCGATACCATTCCCGTTACACGTGATGAACTGGTAGCACCTGCTATATACATAATACTCACCGTCCTTTATATTCTATTATCCACAAGCTCTGTAACCATAACCATATATGGTTTCTATTCTTAAATTGGGAAGTTTTCTTCTCAATCGTCTTATGAGGTCATCTACAACTCTATCATTTACATAACTGTTTACTCCCCATATACAATTTATTATTTGTTCACGAGAAAAAGCCTGTCCTGTATTTTTAGCTAAAAGCTTTAAAAAATCAAATTCTTTTGATGTAAGCTCTATAGGCATGTTGTTTTTAAACACAGCCCTTTGAGTTTCATCTATTATATAGTCACGAAACTTAACAGTATTTACATTGTCAGTTATGGAAGTTCTTCTATACCTTGTCTCAATAATTCTATTTGCACGTATTATTAACTCCCTTGGAGAAAATGGTTTTTGAACAAAATCACTTCCTCCTATTTCAAGGCCCAACACCCTTTCGGAAGTTGAAGAATTTCCAGACATAAATAGTACAGGTGTATCCTTACTATGTTTCTTAATTTTATGCATAAGTTCATATCCATTCATATCAGGAAGTGTTACATCTATAATCCACATATGTGGAGTGTCATATATGGCATTGATGGCATCGCTCCCTCTAAAAAAGGATTTTACATCCCATCCTTCATTTTCAAAATACAGGGTCAAAACTTTATTAAAATTTATTTCATCTTCCACAATATATACTTTATAAGACATAATCATCACCCTTTTTAACATGATTTTATTATGAACAAAACGAGATAATAAACATTTATTATTTCAATCTCTTATAAAATAAATTCTATCAGACAATTGTGATATAACTTTGATATTAATTATGTGAATTATGTTTTTTTATGGGATTTTAAATCATATTTTGAAAAAACTTGAAATGACAATACATTATGTAATAAAGTCTGCAAGGGAAGGAAGTATAATTTTAGATCCAGCTGCAAGGGAGGCTTCGTAAACTGATTGAGCACTGGCAAGCTCCATTGCCACTTCTGCCATATCCACATCTTCATTCATGCTCATGAGACCTGTATAGGTGACGTATTCGTCACTTAATCTATTTTGTGTAAGTTCTACATAGCTCATCTTTGCACCTAAATCTGCCCTTACGGCAAGTACTTGATTTAAGTTTTCATCTAAATCCTCTAATAATTCCGTTAGCTCAAGTTCATAAGTTTCCACCACAGGAGGAGATACACTATCGTTTACTACCTTATACTCCGTTTCACCAGCTAAGGCCATCTCTATCTTTTGAAAAGTTCCAAATATGCCCTTTTCATCATCTCCAAAGATCTCATAACCCTCTACATTAACATCTACTTCACTACTTCGTCCTATGTTATACATTATGTCTTGATTTTTATCATCTTCTGTAAGGATCTTATCTTCATTTGCACTATAAAAAGCTAAAATTTCATCATCTTCCACAGATCCAGCATAAGGTCCACCTAATGATAAATAGCTATCCTTATACATAATTTCATCTCCAACAGGAGTGTCTATTACTTCAAAGGGTAGGGTATTTGTGCCATAACCTCCAAAGACATATCTTCCTGCGTAAGAGTAATTTCCTATTTCAATAAGTTGTGCTTCTAATTGTTCTATCTCAATAGCTATCACTTCATAATCAGATTCTGAAAGACTTTCACTAGATGCCTGAACTGTAAGTTCTCTCGTTCTTCCTATTACATCTTCTATTCCATCTAGTGCTTGTTCTGTAACCTTCATCCAACCAAGAGCATCTTCTGCATTTTTTTCATATTGTTCTATTTGAGATATATAAGTTCTATATTCCAAAGATTTTGCAGTACATACAGGATCATCAGAAGGTTTTTGAATCTTTTTTCCCGTAGCCATCTGGATATTTAATTCATTCATATATGTAAGATTCTTGTTTATATTCCATATTACATTTTGAGATAGCATGCTATTAGTTACTCTCATGTTTTTATCCTCCTATCTCATTGATTGTGACTTCATATATTTCTTTCCATACATCTATCATTTTAGCTGCTGCCTCATATGTTTGTTGATATCTGACCATATTGCTCATTTCTTCATCTATAGAAACACTAGATACAGAAAGTCTTGTATACTCTATTTGTTGCACAAGGTTGGCTTCATTGTTCATCTTTCCAGTGGCATGTTGATTTTCCGTTCCCAAAGTTGTAAGAACTGAATTAATATAGTCATCTGCACTTCCTTGATTAAACATTTTAGTATCATTACAAATATCTATAATGCTCTTTATATTTTCATTATTTCCCTCTTCTCCACTTTTTGAAGATGCTGCAATTTTATTTAAATCATTTTCAACATCTGAAGATACAGAAATATTAAGAGCTGTTATATTATCATAGGCTGATTCCATATCAGATCCACTAGCCATAAAGTCATCGGAGGACATATTATCATAAGTAAAAAATCTTGTACCAGTACTTCCATCTAGACCATACCCATCTGCATGTCCCTCAGAATATTTAACTCCATCTCCATATACGCCTTCATTAAATGCCATGGCAAAGGTCCTTGCAAATTCATCTAACTCTTCTAGATAATAGGGAATACCCTTATATTCACTATTTTCCCCTGTACCATCTCTTAAATCAAAACATCCCTTTAATTCTCCTCCCTTTGGGTCTACTACAATATCACTATCTTCCCACTTTATTCCGTATAAAGGCTGTCCTGTACTAGATGTATCCGCATTATAAGTTTCTAATTTATTTGAACTACTGCCATTTACTAAATAATGTCCATTTAAAGTTATTTGAAATTTAGTATCTGCTTGTCCATTTGGAAGAGTTCCCACTTTTACTTCTTCTGCTTGAATTTCAATTATCTTTGAAAGTTCATCTACCAAAAGATCTCTTTCATCCCTAAGTTCATTAGCATTAGCTCCCGTTAACTCCAGCTCATATATTTGTTCATTTAATTTAGCTATTTGATCTCCTATTGAATTTATTTCATTCACTTTCATATTTATATCATTATTTATTTGCTGCTGAAGATCTACTAGCTTTTGTGCCGTATCATTTAAAGTTTCACACATGGCCGTTCCCGTTTGAAGAAGAAGGGCTCTTTCTGCCATTCCTGTAGGATTAGTTGAAAGTACTTCTAGGGCTGAATAAAAATCACTCATAACACTATTTATTCCAGAAGTAGAAGGTTCTGCAAATATACCTTCAATCTCCAATAAAATATTACTCTTTGTCTCCCATTCGCCAAGGGAAGGATTTTCAGCCCAATACTTTTTATCTATATATTCATCTCTCATTCTATCTACTGAAACTACTTCAGGACCTGTACCAATCATCACATTGCCTTGACTAAAAGCATATCCATTAGTTTGATTTACTACTTGTCTTGAATAACCAGGTGTATCAGCATTACTTATATTACTATTTGTGGTGTATAGTGCACTTTGACTGGCATAAAGGCCATTAGCAGATATGGCAAGGCCTGCAAAAGTTGAAGCCATTTAATCCCCCCCTCTTATCCTATGCCCATTTTATTTATAATGTTGTCTATCATCTCATCTATTGCTTGAAATGCTTTTGCATTTGCATTATATGATTGTTGATATCTAATCATATTGTTCATCTCTTCATCCATAGATACTTGTGAGATAGATTGTCTTTGAAACTGAATTTGATTTACTACAGCTCTTTGATTTTCAGCAAAGGATGTTGTATCTTTCCCTGCGGTTCCAACTGATGCTATGACATAAGTGGTATAATCATCTATATTCATGTTAGACCCTTCAAATTCAAAACATTCCTTATTTCTAAAATCTACAATTTCCTTTGCAATAGCGTTATCTCCAGGCTCACCACTAGCAGATGCAGCTAATTTATTAGGATCGTCTAACACTGGATTTACTTGAATATTTCTCATTCCTATTGGCTTATTAGGATCAATAGGTACATAAAAATCTATTCCCGTACTTCCATCAAGGCCATAACCTGTTGAATGAATTGCATTTATTTCTGTAGCCATGGTGTTTACAAGGGTATCTAAATCACTTCTCACTTTATTGATTATGTTATCTTCCCCTTCTATACAATCCTTAAGGCCCTTTAATTTTCCATCTTTTATTTGTACATCTTTACCTGAATCCTGCCATTTTACTTCTATTTGACTTCCTTCAGGATTAGATATTTCTACTTCCATCGTCTTAGATTCATTACCATTTACTAAATCCACTCCACCTACAGTTACATTTACCATTCCATTTGGTTGTTCCGATATATCCATATCTGTAAGATATGAAAGCTGATCTATTAAAAAATTTCTTTGATCTCTGTAATCGTTGGCATCTACACCAGAAGTTTCACAATCTAATATCTTTTGGTTTAGTTCGGCTATTCCATCAGCTATTAGGTTGATTTCATCTACTGTAGAGGCAATTTTAGTACATACATCTTGTTGAATATTAGTAAGTTGTTCATCTATTTGATTTACCGTATCTGCAAATGCAACTCCACACTCTATAACAGCTGCCCTTTCTGTTATACTCTCTGGATTTTTTGAAAGTTCGTCCCATGAATAGAAAAAATTATCCATAGAAGAATATAGGCCATACTCTGAAAAAGCACCCAAAAGAGGCTCTATATCGTTTACCACGCTTGACTTTGTTTCCCAATAACCAAGAGTACTGTTTTCCTCTCTATACGAATTATCAAGAAAAGAATTTCTCATCTGTCTTACCTGTTGAATATCTACTCCTGATCCTATTTCATATAGGCCTTGAGAGTAAGGATTCCTATTACATGATATGGCTTGTTGCCTCGTGTACCCCGAAGTATCTACATTTGATATATTATTGTTTGTAACGTATAAAGATGTTTGACTTGTATAAAGACCGCTATTTGGTATCATATAACTTCCCATAGTTGAAGACATTTAACGTCCCCCCTTTAAAATAAAAATATCTTTATATTATCTCTTCAAATTAATAAGCTCCTGTATCATTTCATCAGCAGTAGTAATTATTCTACTATTTGCCTGAAATCCTCTTTGAGCTATTACCATTTCTGTAAATTCACTTGAAAGGTCTACATTTGACATTTCAAGAAATCCTACACTTAAAGTTCCTGCACCTTGAGTCCCTGGAGCATATGCTTGATTAAAATCTCCAGAGTTAGCTGTGGCCATAAAAAGGTTATTTCCTACCCTTTCAAGTCCTGCAGGATTTGAAAATGTTGCAAGACTCATCATGCCAAGCGGTTGCTGTTGACCATTAGAATATACTCCCATAATCACTCCATCTGCCCCTATATAAAAATCATTAAGTTCTGCTGAAGGATACCCATCCACATTAAGGGGGTTAACAGAACTTTCTGCATCATACATAGATACGGATTCAAAATCTATAGTCATAGTAAAGGAACCTGTTCCTGTACTTGAATCAGGTGTAACTTCTACATCTACTTTCGTATCAAATCCATCTTCTTCAACGATATTCCCGTCTTTATCAAATTTTATATATCCACTAGATGAAGAAGAACCATCAGAAGGCATTTCCCAATACCATGTAGTTACAGGATTATCTGGATCACTATCGTCCACATAACATTTTGTAAAGTTCACATCTACTTCATAGTCATTTCCTAAATCATCATATGCAGTAAAAGGCATGGTAAAATCAGCAGTTTCAGGTGGTGTTCCTATATCACTTGTACCACTTCCCTTTGGTGATTCAGAAGCATCTAAATTCCCATTTAAAACTACATTTTCAGTAGCTTTTGGAGCTATATTATTCTTATTTTTGTTATATTCATCAGAAAAGATATTTATAGGTTCTGGATCTTTAGTGGTATCAAATACATAAGTTCCATCAGGAAGAGCCTCATACTCCTGCCATCCACATACATAAAGTCCATCTGCCGTCACAAGATTTCCATCCGTATCTAGACCAAAGTTTCCTGCTCTTGTGAACATATATGCGCCACTTGGGTCTTGAACAATAAAATATCCATCTCCATCAATGGCAAAGTCAGTTGTACCTCCTGTAAGTTGCATACTTCCTTGTGTATTGATAGTATTTATAGAACTTACTGTTACACCATGTCCTAATTGCATTGGATTTGTTCCCCCACGTCCACTATCACTAGGAGCAGTTGCTCCATTAAGAGTTTGACTATAAACTTCTTCAAAGCTTACCGTTTGAGCTTTATATCCTACCGTATTTATGTTAGCTATATTATTACTTATTACATCTAATTTCACTTGGTGGGCTTGCATACCTGATACGCCCGAATACATGGCACTCATCATTTTTAAACACCTGCCTTATTAAGGATAAAAGTTTTTATAAAGTAAAATTAAAGGGTATTTTCTGTTCCTTCTTCAGGTGATTCATCTCCATTATTATCCCCGTCACCCGCTTGTGGTTCCTTTACCTCCATTACAAGATTAGTATCAATCTCTTTTCCATTTACAGAAATATATGCACTTCCGTTTTGATAAACTACAGAGTCTACTGTTCCTTCTGCTACAGTTTGAAGTCCAGTTGATTGGTCAATATCTAAATATGTAACTGTCTTTCCCATCATGGAAAAGGCCTCCATGGAATCTAGACGTCCATTCATCATTTGCATTTGCTCAAGAGCACTAAATTCTGCAAGTTGAGCTATATATTCTGTATCATCCATAGGTTCTAGAGGGTCCTGATATTTAAGCTGTGTCATTAAAAGTTCTAAAAATTCATCCTGGCCTAATTCATCATTTGCACTTGGTGGATTTAGATTTGTTGGTTGTATTATCATATCTTGATTTGTCACCGATTGAATCATTATCAATACCTCGCTTCTTCCCTCATTTTTTATTTATACTTTATAAAAAAAGCTTGGTATAATTTTGGGATAAATTTGATAAATAATTTAGGAATATGAGAAATTGTGAAATACAAAAAAATAGGAGAAAAGCATTTATGCTTTTCTCCTATTTTCTATGTTTAAATTGACTTATTCATTTTTCATATTTTATATTAAAACTATTATATACTATATTCTTGTTCTACTTGAAATCTCAATACGGTTTTCAATTTTTCTGGCTTCGTTTTTCTAGCATCATTTAAATAAATCTCTCTGTGCTTCATAGAAATTCTTTTAATATTATTTTCAGTGCAATATTCTTTCATCAACTGAAAACTTTGAGGTTCATCATCATAAGAACCTAGATGTAATATCTGTACACAATCACCTTCACATATTGTCTTAAATTCAACTTGTTCTAATAATTTATTGGGCTTTTTTTCTTTAGTTAGCTCTATTATATTACTAGCTAAATCTTCAGTTACAAAACTCGGCTGTCTAATCATTAGCTCAAAGGCTAAATTGTCCTTATCTAAAACGCCTTCAACATATTTAGTTTTATCTGCTATATCCCATACACCTTCAAGAGGATATACAGTATATTCATAATATCCACCAGGTGGATTATCCCATTTGTATGACATTCTTACGGTATATGCTAGGGAATATAGAGCAGAAATATATTCTTCAAAGGCTTTATTATTAGGGTTACCTTGTCCTTTGATCGTAAAATATTTAAAAGGTGGTATATTGATTAATTCAGGTTTTCCTTTTGG
Organism: Anaeromicrobium sediminis; assembly: GCF_002270055.1. Lineage (NCBI taxonomy): Bacteria > Bacillati > Bacillota > Clostridia > Peptostreptococcales > Thermotaleaceae > Anaeromicrobium > Anaeromicrobium sediminis. The sequence continues at coordinate 180,070 of NZ_NIBG01000004.1, forward strand.
AACATAAATATTCTTCTCATGTTTTCTCCATTCCTTTTTCATAACTTCAGAACTCCTTTTTTATGTATATGGTAACAAATTATATATGTCAGCTGTATGTCATATTATAAAAATTATTTATATCTTTCTTTAAATAATATTACAAATATTATAATAAAAAATACCTACACATTTTCATATGATTTCCTTATGGTAGACAGAAAAATATAGCCTTTTAACCTTTCCCCTATGGAGCAGATTTTATGTAAAATGTGTGGATATTCAAGGCAATTTTCATATTTTTCAGATAATTCTTGCTTTTCCTATTGCATAAATAAGAAAAACATTGTATAATATTACCAATAAATGTAATAAACCAGCAGACAAAGGCGTTAACAAAAAGGAACTATGCTCCTTCATTTGTTGATGCTTTTTTTATTTAAGATTTAGAAAACTGCAAATAATATGAATCTAAAGATGTCTATTATAAATGACAATTATAGCAAATACAAAAGATAACAAATTGAAACTTATTCATCTATAATTTACATATATTTTAGGATAATCTTTGTTCATTATTAAACGATTGCAGAAATTAAGAGGAGTGAATTTATGGCAAATACTAATTTTGAAAGAGTTTTATCAAGAAAAGATGTTTTAGCTTTGGCTTTTGGAGCTATGATTGGTTGGGGTTGGGTAGTTTTAGCAGGGAGCTGGGTAGAAAGGGCTGGTGCTTTAGGTGCAATGTTAGCCTTTTTATTTGGTGGAGTTATGGTTTTATTCGTAGGATTAACTTATGCTGAACTAACATCTGCCATGCCAAAATGTGGTGGAGAACATGTATTCAGTCACAGAGCTTTAGGTGCAAATATGTCATTTATATGTACTTGGGCAATAATACTAGGGTATGTATCAGTTGTTGCATTTGAGGCAGTTGCACTTCCAACCGTTGTTGAATATTTATTTCCAAATTATATTCGATTTAAAATGTATACTGTGGCAGGATATGATGTTTATTTTACTTGGGTTTTACTTGGAGTTTTAAGCTCTGTAGCAATCACAGTAGTAAATTATTTCGGTGTTAAACCTGCTGCTTTTTTACAATGGGTCATAACCCTTTTTATTACTCTCATAGGTTTATCTTTCTTTGGAGGAGCCTTAGTAAATGGCAGTACAACAAATATGCAACCATTATTTACTGATGGTGTAAGAGGAGTATTTGGAGTTGCAGTAATGACACCATTTATGTATGTTGGTTTTGATGTTATACCTCAAGCGGCAGAAGAAATTGATATGCCATTTGATAAAATCGGGAAAATTTTGATTCTATCTGTTATTATGGCAGTATTTTGGTACATTATGATAATCATAGGTGTTTCACTTGCTATGGACAATGCATCCATCAGTGCTTCTAGTCTAGTAACAGCTGATGCAATGGGGTCTGTGTTTAATGGAAGTGGTCTTGCTTCTAAAATAATGATTATTGGAGGAATAGGTGGAATAATAACAAGTTGGAATTCTTTCTTCGTTGGAGGTAGTCGTGCAATTTATTCTATGGCCCATTCTAAAATGTTACCTTCTTTTTTAGCAAAAATACATCCAGAATACAAAACACCAACAAATGCAGTTTTATTAATTGGGATATTATCAACGTTAGCACCTCTTCTAGGAAGAAAAATGTTGGTTTGGCTTGTAGATGCAGGTGGATTGACGATAGTTGTAGCTTACTTAATAGTTTCAATCTCGTTTTTAGTATTAAGAAAAAATGAACCAAATATGCCTAGACCATATAAAGTAAAGCATGGTAAATTAGTTGGAAATATAGCTGTTATTCTAAGTTCCGCAATTATAATACTATATGCTCCTGGGGCACCAGCTGCATTAATATGGCCTTATGAATGGTTCATAATTATAGGATGGTCAATTCTTGGCATAGTATTTTATTTATGGGCCAAATTATCCTATAATGATTTTGGAGTTCACGAATTCAAATTAGATATAAAGTCATAAATCATCTTAGTCAGTTCCCATACTAATAAATTTATGTCTCCATATGGATTTCTTCTGTTTAGAAAAGTGAAAGTATTAAAAAAAGCTAGGCTTAATGCCTAGCTTCATTTATATCTTTATACCTTTTTAACAAATTGAGATTTTAATTTCATAGCTCCGAAACCATCAATTTTGCAATCAATATCATGATCTCCATCAACTAAGCGTATATTTTTTACTTTTGTACCTATTTTTACAACTGATGAACTACCTTTTACTTTAAGGTCTTTGATTACTGTCACAGAATCCCCATCATTTAAGACATTTCCATTTGCATCTTTGATAACCTTTTTATCTTCATTATTTTCAGCTTCTGATTGTGAATTCCACTCATGAGCACATTCTGGACAAACAAAAAGATTTCCATCTTCATAAGTGTATTCTGAATTACATTTTGGGCAATTTGGTAAATCAACCATAATTTCCTTTCCTCCATTCCTTATCGTTAATTCTAATATATATAAATTATTTTCAATTTTCTTTTTACAACTTCGTAAGAATAGGAATTACGAACTTGAAATTTACAAAAAAATATATAGGTAGTTCCCTATGGGCTTATATACCATCATATATACTATCATAGTCTTCTCATATTAGCAAACCTACCTACAGACTCTCCTTGAAGTTCCTTTTCCAAGTATTATGTGAGAGAAATATTTTAATTTATCTTCCCTTTCTTTAAATAGTTGTATTTCGTTTATGGATCTCACCATTATGTGATATATAGCTGAATTAATTTTTACTAGTGAGAATCTTAACATAAAAAAATACCCTCCTATTTTTTTATTGTGAGGGTATTTTATGTGAAATTTAAATTCTTATTCAATAGCTACGATTAACTGTTCCAATTGCCTACTATATAGCAATTGCTACCTCTTTATTTGCATTTTCAAATTTAGTAAGCCACTGTTCTCTTTCTACTCTTAATTTATTAGCTATTACACGATATTCTTCTTCTGTATAATGATTTCTTGGATTATATTTTTTAATATCTATCCCTTCTACATGCTTTGGTAACAGATATCCCCATTCCTTATCAGCTTCCCACTTAATGTTATCTTTTGCTATCTCTTTCATTATAGTAGTTGAAACTTTAATAGTTATTTTTTCTCCCTTATGGTCTTCTTTAGCCCCAACACTACCTGTATTTAATATAAAACACTCCATATCTGGATTTCTTTTTAATATTTCATGTAATCTATATCCTTCCTCAGCCTCAGGCCCTATTATAAAAGGGTTAGTTCCTACACATCTTTTTGATTGTCCTGCTTTTGTAGGATCTCCAGCTGAAGTTTCTATTGACTCTCCAAGCATAAATGCTGTAACAGCTTGTGACGCATTTAATTTCATAACAGGAGGAATTATATCATTCCTTCTTGTTATAAATATGATTTTGTTTGCTTTTTCAAGGTCTACACTATTATCTGTATTCTCTATTTCATTTCTTAAAACTACTCCCCTACCATTAGATGTAAGAGTTGTATCATCAAAATCTACTTTTCCATTTTCATTTATTTTTACGTTTTCAAATATTGAATTTTCGCTTGTAGCTGCTGTATATAAAACTTTCTGTCCTTCATCAAGGCCTTCAGTCTTTATAAAAAATCCATTTTCACTTCCTGCACAATATCCATTTTGATCCATAAAAATAACATCATCTTGTCTTATAATAGCCTTTTCTTCTCCACTAAGGCCATGATCATGTATTGTAAGAGTAGTTTTACCTGTTCCACTTAATCCAAACATTATAAATCCTACATCTTTCAAGTTTTCATTTTTATCTTTTACTCTTAACACTTTACTACCTGCATGTAATCCTAGTCCACCCATATTTTTTACTTTATGCATAGCCATTCTTAAGAAAGACTTTTTAGATTCACCAAAATAATCACTACCTAATATGAAAGTTATCCCCTCTTCCGGATATGCTATCATAATTCTTTCTGGCCACTCTGGAACATATATACTAACGAAATCAGGATTTTCTGTATCTATAGGATCAAATAAAGTGTTATTCCACATGTAGGCTATCCTACTATATTCCTTAGTTATATAAAGTCTACAATTAAAAGAAAATCTATCATCCATTCCCATTTTTCTATCTATTCTAACTACTTCTTTATTTTTTAAGTAATTTTTAACTTCCTTAACAATCTTGTCTGCTTTATCTCTACTAATCCCTTGTTGATCTACGCCTAAGGATATATCATCTACAATATAAGTATTCTTTGCACTTCTATTTCTTACTTCAGTCACATAACATGGACTGTTGAATTCTGTTGTAGTTTCCATATGTTTACTCATTTTTCTCAATTCATTAACATTAGGATTTATCATTACGTTTTTAAACAGTTTATCATTTATTAAGTATGTCATTAATAGCCCTCCATCGTTATATGTGTTATACTATTTCGTATTTACAACATACAATATATCATCTTTTGAAGATTTGTATAGCGTTTTTCTATAATAAAAAATAAAAAAAAGTATATTTAATATATACTTTTCAAAATAAACTTTTCTTTAATAATTACTTAAATAAATTAAGTGTGGAAGTAGATAAATAACTTAAAATAATTTGTATATTTGAATGTTTGATCTCCATAAATTGATTGGTTTATCCCTATGTGATAAAATATGTCTAATGTAAAGGATTATAGGGGTGACTTTTATTGGATAATTTACTCTTCGTATACAACATAGTTTTAACAATTTTTTTTGCAATAGATTTTACAGGCTTTTATATTATTTATATGAAAAACAGAAAAAAAGAATTTTTATTTCTAGCATTACTATATTTCCTACTTATAATAGATAATTCTATAATTTATATATCTGAATTTTCAGAGGGTTTTTATTTATTATATGAAACTAGTCATATACTTTATATAATTATTGACTCCATATATTTAGGAATTATATTAACTACTAGACTAATTATTTTAGAGGTATTTAATGATAAATTTACAATTAGGGAAAAACAGATTTGTATAGTATTACCTGTTATTTTATCCATACTAAGTATTTTTGCTCCACATGAAGTTAGTGACGTATTAATTTTTATTTCTTTTTTCACAGCCCTTTCTTATATGGCCTTTAGAATGTATAAACATATTAATAATTCCTCTAATAAATTTAATGAAAAAATATCAAAAATATATAAAATTTTTCTATGGACTATTATTACATTAAACATTTTAGGCATTATAGAGAGTATTATTTATTATATAAAGGCTTTCAGCAATTCATATGTAAACCTCATAGCATTAGAATATAGGTTCATATCCTTTGATATTATAAAGCTTTTCATTTGTATAATTGGAATAAAGAGTCTATACAGTACCTTTGAAAAACTATTTGATAAAAAAAGTACGGACGAAAAGTTGAAGGAATTTTGTATAAAATACTCTTTAACAAGTAGACAAAGAGAAATTATAGAATTAATTATAGATGGATATTCAAATAAAGAAATTAGTAGTAAGCTTCATATTGCAGAAGGAACTGTAAAGATACATATTTATAATATCTTTAAAAAAACTGATATTTCTAGTAGAAATCAAATGTTAAAAAAAATAATGGATGATTAAATTTTTTAAGTCTTGGTTAGTTCTAAAGTAGAATTTAACTAAGGCTTTTTTATTATAAATTATTTTTCCGAGAAAAATATTTAGTCTGGTGATTTTGTTTTAATGAAATGAATTAGACGTTTATCTATTTGGGTATATTTAGTATAATTTTAATATATACAATTCTATTTGATTGTAGATTGAAATAATTCAAAACACTAGAGGTGATATTAATGAACAGACTTGCGGCAAAAATAAAAGAATCCAGAATATCAGCTGGATTAACTGAAAAGCAGCTGGCTAAAAAATGTGGGTTGTCAATTAACTATATAATACAAGTTGAATCAGGTAAGAAAATTGTGAATGAAAGTGTTGCTGATAAGATTTTAAATGCCTTAGGAACTAAAGAAGAATTTGTTACAGAAGAGAGGGTTGTAGAAAAACCTAAGAAAACTAAAGCAATCATGCCTCAGGGAACAATTCCCGTTGAGCCAAACCAAACTTGGGCTGACGCCTTGGCAGGAGTTATTAAGAAATATCCAATATATGATCTATATAATAACAAGATTGTGGGCTATAAAGACTTGCCTATAATAAGTAAAAAAATTGAAGGTCATCATCCAGATAAAATAATGTTTGTAAAATGTTCAAATAACGATATGAAAGCCTTCAGAATAAAAAAAGGTGATGTGTTGACTGCCCTTGTAACTAAAGATATACAAAACCACTGTATATATTTATTTGAAATGGACGGAAGTAAAATGGTTCGACAGCTAACAAAGGAATCCAACAAAAAGGTGACACTATTAAAATGTACAAATGATAGTTCTGCTACCACTGTTGCTATGAGCAAGGTAAAGATTTTAGGAAAAATTATCAAAAATGAATTTTCCATATAATATGATTATTTAAAAATATAGTAAAATAACGATAGTATTCTTATATTAGAAAGGCTTTGGAGTACCTGCCTTTTAACTAAAGTTTTAATAATTATAGTAATTTTCCCCAATTTCCTGGTGAGTAAAAAAGTACAAGCCTTAATAGAAATGAAACTAAAATATCCATAGATTTAAACAATAGTAATACTAAAATGAGCTACATCTATCATACTATAGAGTAGCTCGTTTTAGATATGTAAATCATTTATCTTTATTAGATACTCGTGGGTATACCCCACCATTTAAATAGATTTCTCCATATGCACTGTTTCTTCTTCATCATCATCTTCTACTGTAATTAAAAACCCTTTCTTTTTCCAAAAATCAAAGCCTCCTGGAAGATGCTTATGGGTATGTAAGTAGATCTTCTCATAGCCACTCTCTTTACAAAACTGAACTATATTATCAAATAAAAGAGATCCTATTCCTTTTCTTCTTAAATCTTCATTTATATAGCATCTCCCTAGTTCTGCTGTTGTATATTCCCTATATATGCCCTTTATAGAATCAAATCTATCTATAAATTGTTTCACTGCTATAGTTCCAACTAGATGATTTTCTTTATCAAAAGCACCTATAATAGTCTTTCTTTTTTCATTTATATAAAATTCCTTCATGTTTATAATGTCATTATGGTACAGTGGATTTTCTTCACAGTTATATAATTTTTTTACCATTTTGAATAAAAATTCTTGAGCAATAGGCACTTCTTCTGTACTTATATTTCTAATATTAATCTGATCTACCATAAAATCCTCCCATTAATTTCAAGTTATATTCCACAAGAAAACATCTCTTTACAAGTTCTACAGTAGTTTCTATAACTATATGTCAAGTTTCACTTTTCTTTCAGCATGTATGGCACAAAACTCTACAACCACCATTATTTACTTTAAATTCAGGAGTTTTTTCATAACAAATTTCAGATGCATTGGGACAACGAGGACTAAATATACAACCTTTTTTATTTTTAGAACCAGTCATTTTCAATCCAGTACAATTCATCTTTTTATGAAAGTTTTTTACTGAAAACACTGAATCAAGTAGCATTTTAGTATATGGATGTTTTGCATTCTTTACAATATTTTGACCTTCTATAATTTCAACGATTTCTCCTAAATACATAACATATATTTTATCACATATACTTTCTGCTAATGCTAGATCATGAGTTATAAAAATACTAGAGAAGTTCGTCTTCTCTCTGATTTCCAATAAAAGCCTGATAATTTGTTGTTGTATAGAAACATCCAGGGCAGATGTGCATTCATCACAAATGATGATATCAGGTTTTAAACCTATTGCTCTAGCAATTACAACCCTTTGTAGTTGACCACCACTTAATTCATTAGGATATTTATTCATATAATCCTTATTAAGCCCTACAATCTCAAGCAGTTCCTTAGCATATTCCCATGCTCTTTTTTTATTCATCATATTAAAATTTATAAAGGGTTCGATTAAATATGATCCTATCTTCATTCTTGGGCTAAATGTGCTTAAAGGATCTTGAAATATCATTTGTACACTTTTATAATACTCTTTAAGTGACTTATTTTTTAAAGATGTAATATCCTCCCCCTTAAAAATCACTTTACCTTCAGAGGATTCTATTAAATGGGATATTATCCTTGCAATAGTGCTTTTCCCACAGCCACTTTCTCCAACTATTCCTACACATTCTCCCTTTTCTAAGGTAAGACTTACATTATTAACAGCCTTGAATGTCTTACCGGTATTATCCCTGAAATTTTTATGTATATCTTTCAACTCAAGAATTGTATTTTCTTTCATTATTAAAATCCTTTCAATTCAGGTATAGCAGCCAATAATTCTCTTGTATATTCCATTTCAGGGTTCATTATGACCTTTGACTTACTGTCATACTCAACTACTTTACCATTTTTCATAACCATAATCCTATCTGCCATGTATGCTGCACAGCCTATATTATGAGTAACCAAGATAATACTAGTATGAAATTTATCTCTAAGATCCATAAGTTCATTGGCTATCTGTGTTTGTGTTATTACATCGAGAGCACTTGTTGGCTCATCGGCTAAAATAAGCTTTGGCTCCATGGCAATGGCCATGGCAATGGCAACTCTTTGTTTCATTCCTCCACTTAATTGGAAGGGATAAGAATTCATAACTCTATCTACATCAACAAGATGCATTTTTTCAAGGGTATCTTTAGCCTTTTTAATTGCCTCAACCTTTGATATATCTCTATGGTTCCTAATACTCTCTACAAATTGTTTACCTATCTTTAGAATAGGATTGAGATATGAACTAGGATTTTGAAAAATCATAGCAACTTCATTGCCACGAAAATTTCTCCACTGCTCCTTATTGTATTCTATGATGTTTTTACCTTGAAACATAATTTCTCCAGAAACTACTTTAGCACCGGGAGATAATAAATTAATCATAGTTCTTACTAAAGTTGTCTTTCCACTTCCACTTTCTCCTACAATACCAACAATCTCTTTATGTCCAATATCAAAATTAATGTTATTAAGGATATTTCCTTCACTATTATATTTAATTGAGAGCTTTTTAACTTCAAGTAATTTATTCATATATTTTTGACCTCGTTCTGGTTATAAAATGATCAATATTTATCTTATAGTTTCAAACAATTATTTTACCTTTACTCTATCGTCTATATAATATATTTCTGATATAAATCTATGTATGCCATCTACTTTTTTTCTTGTTACAACTGTCCCTTCTTGATAATATAAGAATAGGGAAGCTACATCTTTCATAAGAATCTCAGAACCTTCAATTCCTAGCTTTTGCCTACGCTCCTTATCAAAGGTATTACCTAACTCACGGCAGATGTTATCAAGCTCTTCATTGCTATATTTACCAAAGTTTCCTACACTCCCTGTTTTATAACTAGCTTCTAGGAAATACTCCGGATCTGCTGTCGGTGCAGAGGTCCATCTTTCCCATATCATATCAAAATCCCCTGACTGTGCCATATTAGAATAATTTTCAACTTGAATTACTTCCATACCTATTCCTATTTCTTTATATTGGGATTGCATCGCTGTACCTATATTATTAGCATCACCACCGTGGTTAGTTCTAGAAATATATTTTAATATAATATTTTCTCCATCTATTTCTCTTATACCGTCGCCATCCCTATCAATGAATCCAGCTTTATCAAGTAGTTCCTTTGCTTTACCAGGGTTATATGAATAATAGTCTTCACCCTTATATCCAAATGGAAGCATATCATTAAATGGTCCCTTTGCAGGCACACCATTAACTATCTTAGTGGCATATGTTTCTTTATCCATACCATAACAAAGTGCTTGTCTAAATGCTAAGCTCTTCATATATGGCTTGTCCATATTTAGTCTTAATAGAAATATACGAAGATTTGGTCCTTTCTGTACTACAAACTCATCATTATTTTCAAATATATTTAAATCCTTAGCTCCTATTTGAGTAGCAAGATCAATTTCTCCCGATTGTAAAGCCATGGTACGGGTAGTCCCATCCTGTATATACTTAACATTAACCAGATCTACTCCAATATCTCCGCTCCAATGCTCTTTATGTTTCTCCAGCGTCATCCCTAAATCAGGATTAAAATCAACAACTTTAAATGCACCAGTAGCAATTGGCTTAAACTTGAAGTTTTCATCATCAGCTGCTGATACATCCACTATTATATAAACAGGATCAGCTAATTTGCTAATTAAAGTTGGTTCTGGTTTAGTTGTCTTTATGATTAGTTTTTCACCTTCAGCCGTAATAGCTTCTACAGAAAATTTCAATTCATCTCTATCAGATATTTTTAAAGCTCTCTCTATAGATGCTTTGCAGGCTTCAGCATTTACTGGATTACCATTGTGAAATTTCATACCCTCTCTTATATTGAAAACAGTAGTAATGTCATCAATTTGTTCATAGGATTCTGCTATGACAGGTTTAAAATTTAGATTTTCATCAATCTGAACAAGGTTCTCACCTATTCCGCAACGGGCTAAGGTCCATCCATTCCAGCCTTGTGTAGGCTCAAGATTAGGATCTAGCCAGAATACCGCCATATTTAAGGTCTTAGTTTCCTCTAAATTAGAATTATCTGCCTGTTGAGATTCATCTGGTCCATTACAACCAACTGCTACAAGGCATAATGAAAGAACCATTAGAAATATTAGAATCTTTTTCATTTTTATACACTCCTTATAATTTTTTATATATGCTTGGGATCAAGTAAATCTCTTACACTGTCTCCCAAAATATTAAATATTGCTACTACAATAAATATTGCTACTCCTGGATATATTAATAACCAGGGTGCCGTTTGAATATATGATCTCCCCTCATTAAGCATATTACCCCATTCCGGCGTTGGCGATTGTACCCCTAATCCTAAAAAGGATAGTCCTGCCAAGGCTAACATCATACCTCCAATATCTAAAGCAAGCTGTACTACTAATGGTGACATAATGTTAGGAAGTATATAACGAATTATAAGCTTTAGTTTTCCTACACCTGCCATTTTTGCTGCATGTATATATTCACTGTTTTTAACGCCCATCACCAAAACCCTTGTGAGCCTAGCATATTTTGTCCACCAAATTACCGATAAAGCTAGTATCGTATTCCTCATACCTGGCCCTAATATTCCTACTATAGCAATAGCAAAAACTATGTCTGGAAATGCAAGTACTGTGTCTGCTGTTCTCATTATAATGGTATCTATAAATCCCCCATATGTGCCAGAAATTATACCAATTACTAACCCCAATATGAAAACAAGACTTAAAAGCCAAAAAGTCATTCCAAGAGAAACTTTGGCACCATAGAGTATTCTAGAATATATACACCTACCTACTTGATCCGTACCAAAGGGGTACTTATTGTTAGGTTCCTCTAAAATATGTGCAAAGTCTGTTGCCAATGGGTCATTTGGAGCAAATATAGGAGCTATAATAGCTAACAAGATAGTTAATATAGCTATAGACAATGTAATAATAAAAACAACTTTTTTTGTATTTTTATTATTCATTTATAGTTTCCCCCTTTATACTAACCCTTGGATCAAGAGCTTGAGTAATGATATCTACTATAAAGTTGATACTAACATATATTAATGCCATAAAAATAACATAAGACTGTAGCAAAGGATAATCCCTATATGTTATAGCTTGTAATGCCATGGACCCTAGTCCAGGCCAAGAAAAAATATTTTCTACTATAACAGTTCCCCCTAAAAGGAGTGCAATGGATAACCCCAAGAGTGTAATTACTCCTAAAAGTGCATTGGGCAAAATATGTTTAATAATTATTTCACTTTCTCTTATGCCCCTAGCTCTAGCACCTATCACGTAGTCTTGTGTGTATTCTTCCAATATAGCTGCCCTAATTTGTCTTATATACCTTCCCATCAAGGGGATTGATAAGGTCAAAGCTGGTAAAATTACACTTTTTAGAGAGTATTGATCTGTTATCTTAAACCAATGAAGCTTTACAACAAATATATAAATCAATATAAGCCCTAACCAAAAAGCTGGAATTGATATTCCTACAAAAGAAATTCCTCTTATAATATAATCTAATAGTTTATTCTTTTTAATCGCCGATAAGATACCTAAGGTTAGTGAAAAAGCAATCAAAAATAATAATGCAACAACTGCTAATCTTACAGTCATTGAAATTCTTTGTGATAAAATATCTGCAACTGATTCCCTAGTGGAGTAGGAATATCCCAAGTCCCCAGTTAGCAAATCCTTAAGCCAATTTCCATACTGAACTATAAAAGGATCATTCAGTCCCATTTCCTCCCTTGTCTTTTCTAGTAATTCTTTTGTAGGAATAATATCATGAGATGTAAGCATCATCTCAGCTGGATCACTAGGGCTAATATAGGTAAGACTAAAGGTCAAAAATGATGCCAAGAGCATAACAATTAAAAGTTGTAGAATTCTTCTAAATAAATAACTTTTCATAATATCAACCCACCACTTAATTATTTTCAATAATAAATACTTTATTTAATAACTGTTTTTTGTATAAAAAAAGAATCACACTTCTAGTAAGACTAAATAGTATAAATGCAAGCCATAAGCCATGATTTTTATACTCTGGTATAGCAGTAAAATATCCAGTAATAAATACTAGTAGTGATATAACCATTGAATTTCTAATAGGAGCCGTATAGGTACTCCCAGTGAAAATTCCATAATAGACCATTCCGATACCGATGACAAAAGGGAATACCGCTAACCATATAACATATTCCTTACATAGAGAAATAACATCCTCTAAATTTGTAAAGATACTTATAATATGATCTTTAAAAAGTATAATAAAAGCAGACAAAATTATGCTTAGTACTACCGTACACACATTTGAAATAGATATCACGTCTTTATATTCTTTTACATTATTCTCCCCAACACATTTACCAGCAAAAATACTTGAGGCATTAGACAGCCCATCATATATATAGGATATAATATATTGTATTTGATATAATACTGCATTAGCTGCCAGTATAACTGTTCCTAACTCAGTACCCTTAGCGATAAACATATTAGTCATGATTAAAAGGCAAACTGTTCTTATCATAAGGTCAGCATTCACCCCCATTATTTTTTTGATTGCAACCTTATCTAAAAGTTCACTTTTATAATTTAATATTTTAAACATGTTTATCTTTGTGGATATAATATAGTTTCCTATTATAAATCCATAAAACTGAGAAATAAGTGTAGCATAGGCTACGCCTGCTATACCCATCTTCAGAAACATTACAAAAACTATATCTAGGATAATGTTTAGAACATTTGTAGAAACTTGTAAAAACAATGTTTCCTTTACATATTTTCTTCCCATCAACCACCCTAGATTTACATATCCTATAAGGACACAGGGAGCACCCCAAATGAGTATCTTAAAATACGTAATAGCATGAATGACAACATCAGGTTCTGGATTATATATGTACATAGCTATATTTCTAATAAAAACTTGTAATATAATAAACACACTACTTATAATAAGTGCTATCAAAACGGGTCTAAAATAAGCATAATAACTATCTTTTTCATGCTGGCTACCTAGTGACTGTGCAGAAAATCCCGAAGTACTAACTCTTAAAAATCCAAATAGCCAATACAAGGTATTAAATATAACCGCTCCAATTGCAACTCCTCCAATGTATGATGGATGCTCTAGTCTGCCAATGACAGCCGTATCTACTGCCCCTAAAAGAGGTTGGGTTACAGTGGATATAATAAAAGGTATTGCCAGAGATAAATATTCTTTATAGTTCATAGATTTCCTCACAATTTATAATGTTATTTTTATTAGGCCTATAACCCTTAAGCACATTAAACCTAAGTTCTCAAAAAGCCTATTGATGTAAGTCTAAAATGTACTTTAGAATGGTTTTTAAAATCACCCTTTTTAGCTTTATATACTTAAGTTTCATCATGGTGATTTTCCATAAAGATAATTAGTGAAAATAATAAAGTCTCTTAGCAAACGCTAAGAGACTCTTTTCCCATCTAAAAAAGTAACTTTAAAATAACTAGACCGAAATTTATCCCCTTTCGTCTAACCTTATTATCATTTAAGGCAGGTCTCCTGACTTGTAGTTCAATCTCATTCTACCCTTCCCAGATATTTATCCAGTGGCGTTTTAGAATTCGTCCCTACTTACAGTGGTGGGTCCGTGTCGGATTTTCACCGACTTCCCTATTCTCCTTTTCTTACAAGGCACCTTAACATAAGTATTTAATTTTAGATATTATCAGAGTAGTCCTTCTAGAAGATTCATCTTTTAGAGTAATCCACCCAAATTCCTTTTTCATAAATTACTTTAATACATATTTAAATATTCCATTTATAATTATATAAATGTTATATCCAAAATGCAATAGAATTTATCTGTTCTCTTATTCAAATAATAAATCCTTATTCCATAGCCACCACTTAAGTACATCTGTACAGCTTTTAATTTAAACTCTTTTGAGTATTTATTTATCTTTTATTAATTTCTTGACTAAATTAATAAAAGATAGCATTGATTTTAATCAGTGCTACCTTTCTATCATACATAATATTCTCTAGAAGTTTGTTGTTAAATTACTTCTTTGTATCAATTATATTTTGTATTAGAGCTTTACATTTTCCACAATCAGTTCCTGCTCCTGTTACTTCTCCAACTTTTTCAACTGTATCTGCCCCATCTTTAACTGCATCAACTACGGCTTCCATAGAAACCATTTTGCACCCACAGGCTAATGCTAATATTTTTTTTATATCTTTAATACAATTACCGCAACCTGTTCCTGCTCCTGTAATTTCTTGTATTTCCTCTATAGTACGAGCACCACCAACCATTGCTTTCCTAATATCACCATAACTCACTTGTTTACAGTGGCAAATAATTCTATTTACAGGTATAAGAACAGCCGTTACATAAAGATCTCCATCAGTTCTCATAGAATGCATTGTTCCAGCAGGAGCAATAAATACATCTCCTACCTTTAACTCTACTTCCCCATCTGCTAATACGCCAAACCCTGAACCCTTTATGCAATAAAATACTTCATCTTGAGTTGCATGTTCATGGAGAGGAACTTTTGTATCGGTAGTGATATGATATACCTTTGTTTCAATAGCTTCTTTTATAGCATTTAAATCCATACTCTCACTCCTTGTCCAGTTATTATTACCTTTACAATTCACACTTCTAAATTCTCTAGGACTAATGCCTGTATATTTTTTAAAAAACCTTGTCATATTAGATGATTCTGTAAAACCTAATTCATTGGCAATTTCACTGATACTCTTTTGTTCAAAACATAGTTTAAGTTTTATTTTAAAAATAAGTTGTTGAATAATATATTGCTTTGCGGACATATCAATAGCTTTCCGTGTCATTAAGTTAACTGTTTTTTTAGAAACATGCATCATATTAGCATAGCCTTCTACAGTTTTCTCTTTATGAATATATTCTTCCACTAATTCAGTGAACTGTATAAAAATTTCATTTTTTATCTGTCTTGAAGCCTCTTCTCCTAAGATACTGTTCAGTATTAATAGGGCAAAAGTTCTGAAAGCTGAAGCCATCACTTCATAATTTATAATGCTATCAGTATTTGTGTACATACCATGTATTATATCTAAAAGTTTTGTTAAGGTTGAAGCATGTACATCTATAAAATTCACATGGGGATTCAAATAGCTTTGCTTAAACAAATCTTTTACTTCAGAAGTATTATTACTTAAAAATTCACATAGAAATCCCTCTGTAAACATAATTAAATACCCTTCTAAATTATGAAACTCACTATAGCTATGAACACGGTCCTTTGAGATAATTAAGATTTCACCTGGTCCAATGGTATATTCTAAAAAATCAATTTCATGAATACATTTACCTTCAGTAACAAAAATCAAGTTGTAAAAATCAGTACGAAAATGCTTCTTTATGAAAGAAGTATTTGCAGATTCAAAAAAACTTTTCAAGGATATAATTTCGAAACCTTTATTTTTTTTCCTATTTCTAAACTTAATCTTTTCTACCTTGCCCATATTATCTCCTTATATTTCACCGATTGTACTGTAAAATTTCATTTCATCATAACCACCAACAACACCTAATTATATTATTTATAGTACATCTAAAGTATTATTTAAATTAAGGCCGTATTTAAAAATAATATTATATATAAGTTTTTTAATGGAACCTTAATATAAGGTTCCATTATATAGTATTTTAAGAACATTTCTATTTAACTATGCCCTAAGTTTTTATCCTCTAAATTCTATCAATTCTCCGTCAGGACCCACAAATACTACTCTACGCCAACCTTCTTCTCTTGCCTCTCTTGCTCCAACAGGGTGAGGTTCAGTATCAACAGGAATACCAGCATTTATTAGACGGGTATAATCCTCGTCAAAGTTATCGCTCTCAAGACAGAAATGAAATCCTTTATTTGTTGAACCAGTGGACACATGTATCAACTCTAAAGTGGTATCGCCTAGTTTAAGATAAACTATTTTTTCTACTGTGGGTACAGGCACATCATGTTCATAATATTTTTTGAACCCAAAATGTTCTTCGTAAAAATTTATAGATTTAGCTCTATCCTTAACAATAAATGCTACATGATCGATTCGTTTAAACATAGATTATTCCTCCCAATATATGTTGAAATTAAAACTAATAATACTGTCACCGATGACAGAACACCATAGTCCATAAAATTACCTTCCTACACTAAGAAACTACCCTTATTATATAATTCTTTCTTCAATTTCGTAATGTTATTCCTATACCAAAAACAATCATAACGAAACCTTTTAATGCTAATAGGGAATATATCAATAATTAAAAAACACCCAAATATCACCATATGCTAGGTAAAATATAAGGGTGTTGTTTTAAATAATTGTTTTTTGTTTTCATCCGTTAATCTGCTCTTTGTACTTTTCTCCCCATATGCACATAGAATCGAGTATTGGTTTAAGACTACTTCCTGTTTCTGTTAGAGAGTATTCAACCCTTGGCGGCACTTCAGCATAGACTTTTCTCTCAACAAGCCCATCTTCTTCCATAGACCGTAGTTGTTGAGTAAGAACTTTTTGACTAATTGACCCTATGGATTTTTTTAATTCTCCAAAACGCTTAGTTCCATTTATGAGGTCTCTTAATATTAATACCTTCCACTTATCTCCTATAAGTGTGAGAGTTGTTTCAACTGGACAAAGTGGTAATTCTTTCTTCACAAAATCACCTCCTATTAGTTACCTGTAGGTATCTATAGCACTTTCAAGTGCTTACTTGCACTAGTCTACTATAGGATTTATTATATACACGTGGCCACTATAAATCAAATTAACCCAAGGTAATTGAATAGAAAATTCATTATTACTTTTAAATATTTCAAAATGTATTAAATAATCTATAACTTTTATAAGGAGATGTTGAATATGAATGGAGTAGTAAAATTTTTAAGTGAAAACCCAGTACAATACTTTGCAACAATTGGATTAGATGGTAAACCTAAGGTGCGTCCTTTCCAATTTATGCTTGAGAAAGATGGAAAGTTATATTTCTGTACTAGTAATGAAAAGGATGTTTTTGCACAACTTAAAGAGTTCCCATATGTTGAGATTACAACTTCAAGCCCAACATTTGCATGGATCAGACTTAGTGGAAAAGCTGTATTCTCCACTGATATAGAAATTAAGAAGGCTGTACTTGAAAGCAGTGAGCTTGTAAAATCTCTATACCAAACACCAGAAAATCCAATCTTTGAAATTTTCTATCTAGAGGATGCACAGGCAGTTATGGCTGACTTTTCTGGGAATCCTCCTGTAGAATATACTCTTTAGTCATACTATAGATAAATGAAAATATGGAAATAAGTCCTGAATGTTTTCATACACCCAGGACTTATTAATTTAAGCTTAAATATTCTTATTTCATTAATAGTTTTGTTTATATGGAATCCAATAGATTCTATTATAAAATGTTGAGATAAGTGAGCCTCCATGTTTTAAGGAGGAAAATACAGTAGCTACAAAAGATTATATTTAAGTGTGTTTCAAATGGAGAACGTAGTTCAATTACAAGTCTTTCAGGTGCTCCGACTAAGATATTAGAATAATACTTTTTACTTTTAATCCCAATAAGGAAGTATTACTACTTTCTTGGGATTTTCCACATAACGAAAGGAGTATATTATGAAAAAAGAAACACTTTTAAATAAATTGTTATCATATTTCATTGCTGAAAATAATGAAATGAAAATTATGGATATGCCCTCTGATTATATAGAAAAAAGAAGGCTCCTTAGGGTCTTAATGAATATAAGAATCCCCCAGCCTATAGATTCTAATATCCTTAAGCTTCACGATGATTTTTTATTAGAAGAAACTAAAGAGAAAAATATAGTAAATCCATATGAATTACACACTGTAGCTGAGGACTTTAATGAAACTAAAACACCTCTACTGACAAAGCTTGTTCTATGGCAGGGTGACATTACTACAATAGCTGTAGATGCAATAGTTAACGCAGCTAACTCAAAGATGCTTGGCTGTTTTGTTCCACTGCATAGATGTATAGATAATGCCATACACTCTGCCGCCGGTATAGAGTTAAGGCTTGAATGTAATGAGATTATGGAAAAGCAAGGCTTTGATGAGCCTACCGGTCATGCAAAAATTACAAAGGCTTATAATCTTCCAAGTAAATATGTACTCCATACTGTTGGCCCTATAATATATGACAATCTATCAGAGGAGGATTGTAGGCTACTTGCATCATGTTATACCTCCTGTCTTGAAAAAGCTAGTGAATATGATGTCATTAAGACAGTTGCCTTCTGCTGTATTTCTACTGGCGAATTTAGATTTCCAAAGAATATAGCTTCAAAAATTGCGGTAGAAACAGTATGCAATTGGCTTAAAGTAAATCCCAATAGATTTGATAGAATCATTTTTAATGTTTTTACGAGGGAGGATTATAATGAGTATGCCAGATTATTTAGAGAATATAACTAAAGCAGTTAAGTTTATCAAAGAGGCTGATTATATACTTGTAGGCGCTGGTGCTGGCCTTTCAGCATCTGGTGGTCTAAATTATGGTGACAGCAAGTTATTCAAGGAGTGGTTTCCAAAGCTTTCAGAGCTTGGTATCAATACCATAGCAGAGGCAATTTCTCTATATTGGAGTGCAGATGATTTAAACAGGAGAAATTTTTGGGCTTATTGGTCCAATCATATTAATAAAATACGCTATGAGGTCCCGGCACTAAAACCCTATCTGTATCTATTTGAGGTACTAAAAAGCAAAAACCATTTTATTATAACAACTAACGTAGATGGTCAATTTATTAAGGCTGGATTTAATAAAGAAAAGATATTTGCACCTCAAGGTGATTACGGTCTTTTTCAATGTGAAAAGCCTTGCTGTTATGAACTTTTTCATAACAGGATATTTATTGATAAAATGATTTCAAATATGAATAATGATGAGTTTGCTGTGCAAGAAGATGATATTCCACACTGCCCTAAGTGTGGATCATATATGACAAAAAACCTTCGGGTTGATAATACCTTTGTGGAAGCTCCACATATGAAAAATCAAAATGATTATATAGATTTTGTAAATAACTCAATGAATGGTAAATTAGTACTTATAGAATTGGGTGTAGGCTTTAATACACCTGTTATCATTCGTTGGCCTTTTGAAAGAATCACATCAAGACACCCCAACGCAGTCCTTATTCGAATAAATATGGACTACCCTGAAGTACCTCAAGAAATATCATCAAAAAGCTTATGTATCAGTAACAACATTCTGAAAGTAATAAATGATATTAAGACTAAGAAAATATAAGGAATATCTTCAGATAGAGGCAGGGCTTGTCTGCTATTTAACATTAATTCCTTTTGCCGGGCATGTTGCAACGGTGGCTTTTACAAAAGAGGGACATGCGCCCATAATTTATATACAAAGTACTTTTAAGTTCTAGGAGTTTTTTAGTAACTCTATCATATCTTTTGAGTACATATTAATTAATAATCTTGATACTTCTTCCATGGAATACTTATCCTTATTATTAATCCAAAAGCGAATGACTCCTATAAGCCCTGCTGCCATATATTCAACATAGATTATTCTATGATCTATATTTCTCTCCCCAACTTTGAATGTAGAAGGTTTATCTAGCCCCTCACTTATATGATTCTTTATCACATTTGTGAATTTTATTGATAAGTAGGGTATACTCTCATCTCCTAAAATCACCTTATAAAAATCAATATCTTCTTCAATAGTTTCAAAAACTTTCTTAATTATTTCATAGAAATCATCATACCCTAAGTCATCAATTGTATGAATATTACTGTTAGAATTCATACTCTCTTTCAATTTATTCAAACATTCAGATGTAAGTTGGTCAAGCAAATCATCTTTATCTAAATAATGTAAGTAGAAAGTATTCCTATTAATCATTGCTTCTTCTGCTATATCTTGAATGGTAATTTTATTATAGTTCTTCGCCTTAAGCAAGTCTAAAAATGCTCTTTTTATAGATTTTTTCGTCCGAATTATCCTTAAATCTGTCTTTTTACCCATCGTTTCCTCCTATTTAATAGTCATTAATTATCGTTATGTCTATTATTTATCATCATAACTTTTATTAACCATTGTATCGTATGTTTATACTCTATACAATAGTTAATATAATTACTCTTTAAATTTAAAGAGGTTTTAAAAATGACAATAGCAGTTTTCGGTGTCAGTGGCGCAATTGGTAAGTTACTCGTAAAAAATATAATTAAACAAGAATATCAAACCGAAAAAAGGAGATGAATCTTATGAGTAAAGAATTAAATTTTATTAAAGAAAATCCTATGGGTTTTTTGGCAACAACAGATGAGAGTGGAAAGCCTAGAGTAAGAGGCTGGGGGATTATGATTGATGAGGAAAATAGAATAGTTTTCGGCACATCAAACAAGAAAAAAGTTTTCAGACAGCTAAAAGCTAATCCTCATGCAGAGTGGATAGCTATGGCTAAAGATTACTCAACACTGAGAGTAAGCGGTGATGTAGTTTTTGAAGAAGATATGCAAACTAAATTAAATATTATTGAAAAAACTCCAGTGATAAAAAAACTTTATACTGGAAGAGAAGACGAATTAGAAATCTTTTATCTTGAAAATATTGAATACGATTGGTTTGAAATGAAGATGGAATTCCAAAAGAAATAGGAGATTAAAATATATTTGAATATTAATTATTAAGCACCAAAATATTAATCCTTTATATGAATTTGTAAAGGATTTTCTTCTTGCATGAATATAGTAGAGTTCTAAATTCTTCGATTGAATATTAAAGGAATTTGTCAATAGAAAAAGATTTCTTATAGTTCTAACTAACATATAAACAAAAATGACCATACTAGATACTATTTAGTATGATCATTTTTTAATTGATGATGAGTAGTCCCATTGAATCCTCTAAAACTGCCATTACTTATGATATGGCTCACCGGACATGTTTTAATTGCCGTTTTTAGTATTCAAAAGCATTTAGTAGGAGTACTTAATCTAACCCATTTGCAACAACTTAACAGCTATTTAATTATCATTCAGTATCTTAATTATTCGAGCTAAGTGGTAATACTAATTCTGCATATATATTACCTTGTTCATCATATTTATAATATTCTATACCACCGGGTATAGCATTCTTTACTTCATAATGATCTTTAGTCCAAAAACTAAAAACTTTATTAACCAACATACTACTATCTTCTGCTTTTATTGTTCTTGTAGTAAAATATTCGTACTCTACAACCATGCTGTGAAAGCTACTAATATTTATATCAGATGGTACATTTTCTTTAGGAACTCCTATAAAATATTCAACACCTTTACCATCTGGAATGTATATACAAGCGTATTCAGATATGCCTGCTAAAGGGCTAGAATGGAACTTATCCCAAGAATCATTTAACGTACTTAACTCATTACTACCTTTATATCCTACAAATGTTCTTTTCATTTATGTTCTCCTTTGTGATCCTATGTTTTATTAACTTATAATTAAAAATTTCAATCTCGTTCTCTAATATATTTTTTTACTTCATTTAAAAAAATCAATTATAATGCTCCATTAACAAATTGACTTTGTTTCGTATAGCCTCTTTTAAGCTCTCAGGTTCCAAGATTTTTATGTTTGTTCCATAAGATAAAATATAGCTATAAAACCAGTCATTCAACACGGCCTTATATTTTATACAATAGTCGCCATCTTCATTGACTGTTATACTTTCTTTTTCAAACTCTTGATAAACTCTATCTTTCATTTTTTTATCAATCAATAATTTTATCTCGGACTTCCCCTTATTAACAGTAAAAGGTAGCTTAGTTTTAGGTGCTTTATATAACGTTTTGACAAAACTTTCATTAATTATGCTTACATTGTTTATTCTAAGAATATTAAATATTCTATAATCATTCTTTAATTCACAAAAGGCACTTAAATACCATTCTTTTTGCTTAAATAAAAGTTTTAACGGTAATATGATTCTTTCACTTTTATTATTTGAAATATCACAGTAAGATATCTTTAACTTTTGTCCATTAAGCAGTGATTTTTTAATATCCTTGAATATTTGTTGTAAATTCCCGTGACTATCCCAATATGCAAAGTCAATTTCTATTAAACTATCATACGATTTATTAAACACATTTTTTAGTTTTGTTAATGTAATATCTATATCAACATAGTTTAGATCTTTTAAGGCTTGTAACCCCATTATCAAACTATTTTGTTCTTCTTGAGTTACTAATGATTTGTCTATTTTGTAATCCTCTAAAATACTTATGCCTCCATTTTTACCCTTTGTTGTGATAATTGGTATTTGTGCTATGGTTAAAGTATCCATATCTCTATAGATTGTTTTAGTTGAAACATGAAAAATATCTGCCAGTTCTTTTGCAGTACATGTTTTTTTATGCATTAAAATATCTACTATTCTAAGCAACCTTTCTATTTGCATATTTATCACTCCACAATATCATGTTTATTCAAAAGTCATTTTAATTACAAATATACAAATTCATTTGCGCAAAAATAACTTAAGAGTAAAACATAATAAATAATCATTCCTCTAAATTTCTATAAAGTATAATTAGATTTTTCATAATTGTATCATGGCTAATAGGACAACAGTATGTCTCATTTTAAAATATTTATGACTATCTACGAGTAACAGAATTAAGAAAACACTTATGAATAAACTAGGTTGAGCTTAATCCTGTTCTTTGTATTGAATTAAGCGCACTTACTTATGATATGGTTCACCGTATGGTTATAACTGCGTTTTTTATATGACAAAAGAATCTCTTCCTTAATCTATCCCTTCTTCTATTCCTATTATCTTCATAAGATGTAGCGCATTTCTTGTGGTAGAAATACCTGCCCTTAGTTTGTAATCAAAACAAATTTGACCATCTTTATAATATTCTTGAAAATGGTAATTTTTAATTGTATTTTCTTTTTCCAGCATACCTAGCTCAAGATCATGGGTTGATACAAGACCTATAGCTCCATTGTGCTGTAATTTTTTAATTAGCTTTTTTGCTCCTATATGTCGATCATAGGAGTTTGTCCCTTTAAATATTTCATCAAGTAAGAAAAATACTTGTGTATTTTCCTTACTTGCCTTTACAATTTTTTTGATCCTCAATAGTTCTCCATAGAAAGAGGATATGCCTTTCTCAAGATTATCATTTATTCTCATGCACGTATGTATGCTGAAAATTGAACATATCATGTCACTTGCACATACCGGTGCCCCTACATAGGCAAGGACCAAATTGATTCCTATGGTCCTCAGAAAAGTGCTCTTCCCAGACATATTAGATCCAGTTATTAATAATATTCTAAAAGGATCTTGTATATTTGCATCATTACGAACCTGTCTATTGGTAAGCAAAGGATGTCCTATTTTCTTGGCTTGAAGCATTGAAGATTCCTCTGTAATTTCAGGAATTGTCCAGTTTGGATAATCATATGCTATGGTCCCTAAACTGGATAAGGCTTCAATTTCACCTATTTTTTGTAGCCATTCTTCAAGTATTAATCCATATTCACTTTTCCAGCGTTCTAATTCAATTAAGCATTGATAATCCCAGAGAGAAATCACATTGATTGGAAAAAAGAAAATGTTGTTTCGGTTTTCAATCCTATCAACTAAGGCTTCTAGTCTTTTTAGTTGTTCCATTGCTGATATGCCTTTATTATTGCCTAAACTGTTACTTAATTCCCTAAGATATTCAGACTGAAAACTGACTTTTTCAAAGTGCCTTAATATCCTCCTGTATACGATAATACTTTTTTTATACTTATACACCAAAGCAAAATTTTTATTCCGCTTTTTTATATTGATTAAGAGTAGCATCATCTGAAATATTATAAACAATATTGGAATACCTTTTATGGTTCTATTGCCTGCAAAGGCTAGCAGAAAAGTACTGACTGTAACAATAGGTAATACTCGAAAGACTACAATCATCCAAGAATTCGTATATAATGACTGTCTAGTTTTAGCCCAGTTTATTAAAACTTCAATATTTCTATTTTTTTCTGTAATCATCCTTCCTTCTGCCTGAAGTCTATGTCTCCACCATCTCTTAGTAGCTAATTCACTAATTGCTTCCTGTCTTTTAAGAATTGTCACTTTATCGCCATATGGATGAGTCAAAATATGTGCAAGCCTAGTTTTTCCCATATGAGTATTCCCTGAATTGATCCATTGGAAGAGGGATCCTTGTCCTAAAATATCAAGATCATAAGAAAAATTATGATTTTCATCTTGAAAATCGTCTCCATTATCCTTAAACTCCGTCCATCTACCATCCAGCCTCATGATGGAATCAACATTTATTTTTTTAAGTATAGATACATATTTATGTGTTTTCTTAAATCTTCTATGCCTGCTAACGAGGTAAATAAACAACATAATCCAAAGCAAAGATATTCCCCAAGAAATCAGATGTCTTTCCATACTACTTGCAAAGCTTATGGTCATAATTATAGGTACTACCACCAAGAGTCTTAGACCACTAATATAAGTTATGTTTTTTGATAACTTGTCTAATAACCGATCGTAATATCTGACTCTTTTTTCATATATCTTCCTTGAATTCATAAATTTCTAGCTCCTTTAACCTTTAAAATATGAATATGAATTTGTTTTCTAAACTAGTTATTATTTCTTTCTATAGCATTCAAGCTAGAGTGTCATTCTTGCTTGCGTTCAGAGAAAATTGCCTTTGTTTATAATACGGTTCACTGTACATGGTTCAACGACGATTTCTTATTATATAACTTATTCAATCTAGTTACCTGTATTCAAATTTATTGTCCATCTTTTCTAATAAAAACACTTCTAATTTTTCATTTAACTATTTCATAAAAAAATCCATTATTTCACAATCCATTGAGTCACAATTTTCAATAACTTCATTTAGTTGCTTTTTTAAAAAAACTAATTCCTTAATTTTACCATCAATTGTATCAATTTTTTTATTAACTACAGTTTTAAGCTCTTGACTATTATCATCACGTAAAGATAGTAAATTTATAATTTCACTAATCTCTTTTAGCGTAAATCCATTATTCTTACATAATATTATGAACTGAATGATATCAATATATTTTTCTGAATAGACTCTATATTCATTTTCCTGTCTTTCAGGCTTTGGGATTAATCTTATTTTTTCATAATACCTTATAGTATCAATTTTTATATTTAGAACATTTGCTAGTTCACCAATTTTGTAAGATTTCATATTTGCCTCCCTGCTATTTGCTTAAGATTATTTCTAGATGTTTATATCTTTCTTCTTTAATTTTATCATATGAAATAGATTTACTAGCACAAAGGTTAATGGGTGCATTAGTCGGAATACTAAAATATAGTTTGTTGAGGATAAAAGCATCGTATACGTAAGTATCTACATATGCGATGCTTTTTAGTATTGCTATATCATTTAGAAAAATAAGCTGCTACTTTATTTAAAAAACTCTTTCTTGTTTTGTCTGTACCGCTGGTTGTATAAGAATTATTTAACCACTTAACATTTTTAAGTCCAATGCTCTTTAATGTACCTTGTATAAAGGAACGTTTTATTGGATTTCCTACCAAGTATTTTAGATACCAAGTGGGTGCCTCTGAAGTTGTTGTAACTGTAGTAACTTTAATATTAGTTAACAAACCCTTCAGTCCATATTTCCCCTCAATATAAGCATAGTTCTTAAGCATTACTTTCTCAATAAACCCCTTTAGAATAGCAGGTATATCAAACCACCATATAGGAAAAATAAAAACTAACTCGTGAGTATCTTTTAACATTGACTGATATTTTTTAACCAACTCATCTTTAGACTCTCCTTTCGAATAAAAGGCAAGTTCTGACTCTCTAAGAACGGGGGCAAAATTATCCTTATTTAGATCAATAATCTGATATTCCTTTTTCCTGTTTTTTAACTGCTTTACCGCTATATCCATTATAGCTTTGTTAAAGCTTCCATGCCACGGATGAGCAAGAATAATGGTTGTTTTCATGCTCTTTCACTCTCCTTATTTAATTTGTTAAATTTCATTATATTTTTTTGCCCAACTCATATACTTCACTTAATGATTTTTTATCTTGAGTAACGAAATTAGGATTCATTCCTGTACTTACTCCATACTTTTGTATAAAATCCGTTCTTGTGAATGCTGTCATTTGCTTTATAATATTTATTAAATTTATAGCTCCAGATGATATTTCATCTTTATCGCCATAAGTTGTTAATAATACAAATTTTTTATTTTTCCAGCTTCCATGACTAGCAGCATATAGCCTATCCATAAAAACTTTTAATTCAGATGTCATACTAAAAAAATATATTGGTGTAGAAAGAACAACGATATCAGATTGTTCAAATTTTTTATATAACTCATCCATATCATCTTTTATAACACAATTATCAATTTTCCCACTTTGGCAAATATTACAACCTCTGCACCCTTCAATATTCTTTTCTTGAAGAAAAACTGTTATGATTTCTATATCACTATGATTTTCCTCCACTCCTTTTAAATACTGTTCTAACAAAGCTCCTGTATTTCCCTTTCTTCGTGGACTACCTAAAACTGCAAATATTTTCATACTGAATCCTCCTAAATATAATTCTTGTTAACTTAAGTACAGTATAAACCCTGGAGTATACTCCAGGGTTAATAGACTTTTAAAGAATAAATCTATTTTAGAATTCTAAATTCCTACTAAGTTTTGTTCCATGAGTTAACCCATTCTTTACTTGTAGCTAATTTTTCCTCAGAGAAAACTTATACTATATTAATTAGATATCTTTATGGCCTCTATCAAATTTAATACTAAAAAAAGTTAATATAAAAGAAGGAGGCCCACATCATCCGAGGATTCTCCTTCTTTAACATTTATAAAATATTATATAGTTTGAAAAGTTATAAATTCTATCAATATCAATGCTTTTAGAAAAAGCCTATGCTACTTATGGTACGGTTCATCCTACTGTATGCAACGGCGGTTTTTACAAAAAAGATACATGCGCCCATAATTTGTATGAGAAGTGTTTTTAAATTCTACCAACTTTTTATTTTAATACTAATGTACCACATAACTGTATATATTTATATATGTACATACATAAAGACCTGCCGTAGAAGTAGGTCTTTTATATAAGAAACAGTTCTTTGATTATTTTAACAATATTTTATATGAGTCAATCCTTGTTCATAGGATATGGTTCCGAATCAATAATGCACCTAATAATTAGTGCCTAAACCAATTACTTATAAGAATTGCCCATTTATTTCCCTGAACAACATAAGGTTGTAAACAATGGATTAATTTATCATCACAACTCTTTGAAAAATATCCATTTTCACCATAGCAAATGTCATGAGCTTTACAGCATGCATCAACAGGGCTTATTGGAGCTCCTGGTCCACTACACCCCGGTCCACACCAATTACCATAAAGACAAGGAATCCCCTTTTTCCTTATTTTTTCTTTTCCACAATGATATTTTTCTGAATCTTCAAGTTTTTTTAAGTCTTGTTTAAAGTCATCATCATAGTCCTTTGAAACAATTTGTTTAATGTGATTATTTGATATCTTATATCCTTTCATTATTTCTTTTCCATTTTTATCTTCTATAATACTTCCGAAAATATTACAATACTGTTTACTTTTAATAAATACTACTTTTGCCTTATTATAATTTAAACCTACTACTATAAATAATAACTCTACATCTTTTATTTTAATCTTTTCTGCCTTTATTACAGTATATTCTTTTGACTTGATTTTTTTTTGTCTCATAAGTCCATTTACAAATATTCGAATGCCTTTATTGTACTCCATGCATTTCATTAAATATAGTAATTCATATTCTTCTATTTTTACTGCGGAACTTGTCATTATTAATCCACTCCTCCATTTAGTAGATACGTCTATCCTCTGTACTTTTTAAGCTTGTCTATATGATAATTATATGCTTAAAAATTGTAAAATGATTTTATTTGCACTAATATATTTATGATATAATCATTAAATGAAAATATCTTAACAAAAAAACTATGAACATAAAAATCCATAGTTACCACACTATTAATATACTTTTAGAATTCCTACATTATAAAAACATAGAGTTTTTTACAACATTACTTTGGTTGTTCTCTCATAATCCACTACATACACTTCATCCGATTATTGCATTGTTTTTTCATTAATCATGTGTATTCTATAATCATACAATTATCGTTCATAACTTACTACACATTAAAGAGAGACACCTCCAACTATAAGAGGTGTCTCACACATATTCAGGTTTATTATTACATTTAACCTTTATGAAGTTGATTTTCTGCAATAATACTATCTGCGCTAAAATATTTCTTTCCATTTTCTGTTACTCTTTGATGCTCAGCGGAATAGTAATAAGCTTCAGCTTGTTCCATACTTGGAAATTCTAAAATAACAAACTTACCCTCTGGGAGAGATCCTTGTATATGTTTTACCTTCTCAGATACTGCTAGTGCTTTACCTCCATACTTTACAATAAGAGGGTGCGCAATAGAAAGATACTCACGGTTATAAGCTTCTAAATCATGAACCCTAACAAATGCAACCATTAATGCTGACATAATTTTCCTCCTTTTATCTTTTATTTAAATATCTTCATTTAAAGATATCATATACTAACTTGATATTTCGTCAAGTACCTTGAAATGGATAAGGTCCTTAGAATTCTAAAAACCTGCCCCATTATAAAAGCTATTATTTACTAAAAATACATCTGATTCCATCAGGTTGACCACACTGATAGCATGATGTACATCTTGATTTTGCACCTTCTTTCCATCGCTTAACCAAATCAGGTTCGGAAATGAATGGTCTGCTGAAAGAAACAGCCTCAATGTGCTCATAATTTATAAGCTCTTGAGCAACTTTTTCTGTACGAATACCGCCAGTCGCTATAAGATGAACTTGAACTTCCTTTGCAATTTCAATGGTCTGCTCTTTAAAATAGGCTTCCCTTCCATCAAAGTTAGGTGTTGGCCTCCTTGATCCTCCTACTTCACCTACACTCCCGCCACTGACTTCAATGGCGTCATATCCTGTAGCTGCCAGCACTTTCGCAATTTCTTTGCCATCTGTGAATTCCAGCCCCTTCACATCATCGTTCATAAAATCATCGATGGATAATTTGATGAATACTGGGAAATCTCTACCACATTCCTTTGCAATAGCCTCTCTGATCTCGACCAGTATTCTTGATCGATTCTCAATGGACCCACCGTATTCATCCGATCTTCTGTTATAATATGGTGATAAAAATTTATTTAGTAAAAATCCAAATGCGCCTTGGATCTGAGCACCATCAAAGCCTGCTACTTTACTACGTAGAGCGGCATCGCTAAACTGTTTTATAACGTTGATAATATCCTCTTTGGACATTGCTTTAGGCATAATTTTTGAAAATCGATCTTGAATCGCAGATGGACCTATGGGTTCGTAGTCGATTTCCCAAAGCACTGTTGACCCGCCATGTACAAGTTGAGAAATCACCTTCCCACCTGCTTCATGAACTGCATTAGTTAGTTTCTTCAAAGATTCAATATAGGAATCATCGTAGATGCTCAGTGAATTAGCAAGTGCTTTTTCTTTCGTTACTTCCACTCCACTTGTTATGATTAACCCCACTTCTCCTTGTGCCAATTCCTTGTACATTTTAATAAGCTCTGGAGTAACTACTCCATCAGAAGACATACCCTCATGGGTTGCAGAACGTACAAAACGATTTCTCACTTCAATTCCACCTAGAAGAGTCTTTTCATATAATGACTTCATTTAAAAACCTCCTTACTTCTTATGATTTCTTTCATAATATATCTATAACCATATTGTATTAGTATAACTTTGCTACCTATGTGTTTTTATTTAAAAAATCCTAAATACGGCCTTTATTGCATCTTATAAATCTTGAGTTCAAGATATTGTTTTAAAAAAATTTATCTATTTTTTTCTACAGAAATTATAAGTTTTTTTATAGTTTCAGTAATTTCATCAAGTTCATCTCCTGAAAACGAGCCTAAAACTTTGCTTATATAAGGTAAATGTTCTCTATTGACCCTCCTTAACATATCATAACCATCATCAGTTAATTTTAAGAAGAACTTCCTCTTATCATCATTATCCTGAATCTTCATAACCAATCCCTTATCAATTATTCTGTTGGTAGCATAGGTTATTGTTCCACTGGTTATTAATAGATAATCCCCAAGTTTCTGCATCGGAATAGGTCCTGTACCTTCCAAAACAGCTAAAATTAGATAATCTGTAGTCGAAATGCCTAATTCTTTAAGATTTTTTGTTAAAGCGTCATCAAGAGTTTTGTAAAGTTTTCTTAAAGCTGTCATAAGTTTGATTTCTTTTTCGTACACTATTACCTCCTGAATATCTTGACTTAAAGATATATTACACTATATTAAAATTATTGTCAACTATCTTGAGTTAAAGATATTTTGTCTAGTAAGATTGAACACCCAAAATATAGTAAATTAGCCAATGAGAGTTTTAAAATTCTCGTTGGCTAATGGCTTTTTCATCTATTTGATTATTGAAACAAACTTATTTCCTATACAGTTCAACCACAGGTTCAACATGTGCAGTATATGGTAACATATCTCGAAAAACCGTCATTATTTATGGTAAGGTTCACAGTCTCGGTATAACTGCATTTTTTTGTGAGATTTATTTGAAGTATTGATGGTAGCTTAAACTACATCTTAGACAATGTGCCTTTTCCCTTTTCCCTAATATCAATTCAACTTTTCCACTCTGGCCTTTCGTTTTCTATTCAAATCTAACCCTCACAAAAAACTCAACCTCAGATTTCAGTCGAGTTTTTCATCTTTAATCACAATAGAAATTTATGCCTAACTAGTTGTAAATTGTAACCCCGTAACTTCTTTAGAAAATGTTAATACTTCCTTGAAGGCTTCTTCACCATAAACAACTTCTTTTTTTGGCTGTTTTTCATTTTTCTTATTATAAAACTTCCCAGAAACATCTTTACTTTGTGTTTCCATTATGTGCTCTTTTATGAGTCTTCCAGCTTCTTCTGGCTCAATCATACCCATTATTTTTGAAAGAAATCTTACAATAATATTTTGGTTTTTAACTGTATTGGTATTGACTATTCCTGGCTCAACAAACTCGTATGGAACATCAGTCAGACCATTTTTATTTGCATGATAAGTTAATAGATTATTTGCCATAAATCCCATAGCTGTAGATTTTAAAGGTTTATAGTTTGGCGTTCTTAAATTAGTATATTGAATTTCTGAAATCATTGTTGCGCCACCTATATGAACAACTCTTGGATTATTACTTTTCTTCAATAATTCATCCAGTTTAACACTAAACATGTATCTAGATAGGTAACCGATTATAAATGCTAAATCTATTCCATCCTTACCTGTCTTAACTTTTTTAAACATTGCATTTGCATTTAAAACTAACAAATCTAAATGCTCATGATTTCTAATATACTCATCTAAGAAATTGTTATTGTTTTCCAAAGTAGAAAGATCTACAATATACAATTCATGTTCACCCTTGGGATGAATTTTATTTAAAGACTTTATAACTTCCTTACCTTTATCTTTATTGGTTCCTAATACATGTATACTATATCCTTCTTCAGCTAAAGAAAGGGCAAGGGCTCTACCAATACCATCTGTTGATCCTGTAATCAAAGCAATTTTTTTCATAATTATAATCTCCTTATAATAGTTAGCTATCTTCATTCTTTATAAGGGAATTGTATATTATAAGATTATCTCACTCAATATACAGTGTTCTAAATGTGTATATATTAAGTATTCAATTGTTTTATAAACGAATTGAATTCATATATTAATGCCGTTCTAGACATAATACCCAATTCATATTGGGTAAAGAGAGATATAAGTAAATTTAGAATCAATCTCTCTTCTATAGGTTTATTATTGATTGTATTATAAAGCTTCTTTAAACCATACTTAGATGCGACCATTTTTAAATAATAAGCCTCGAACTCTAAAAAAGTCTCCATATCAAACTGACTATCCCTGATACCACTGACAATATTATTATCATTAAAAACTCTACTACATTCTGAGGATTGATTATTATAAATATAGTTATATATATCATCTAAGGAGTCAAAGTAAGAATAAAATGTAATCCGTGGTATACCTGCTAGTTCACATATTCTAACTACTGTGGCTTTTTCAAATCCTTTTGAATTAAATTCTTCCTTTGCACTCTCTATTATTCTGTTTTTCTTTTCATCTGTTAATCTCAAAAAAACGTCACTAGGCATATCTTTTACCTCACTTAATGTAAAGTTCATTTTGGTTGGTTTAAATATATTTTATCATTGAAGCCATCCAATATGATAAAACTTATTTAGACTATATTTGGATGGCAAAGATGAGCACTCAGAAGCCTCGTCAAAACCGCCTTTACTTATGATGCGTTGCAGCGTTTCTCTATAACTGCGGTTTTTTCTTATACTAGATATACATGTGTTGTAGGTTAAAAATTTGATAATGATTCTAAACAATATTTCATAAACTCTTTTAATAATGGTGATAGCCACTTATTTTTATGGGAAGCCAATTGAGTTAAGAATTTAATTTCCTTATCTTCACTTCCTATTATTTTTACTTTTTTATCTTTAATTAAATCGTTTACACACATTACAGGTAATAAGCTAATTCCAAGTTCACTTGCTACACATTGTTTTATGGCTTCAATAGTTGAAAATTCTAATTTACTTCTTGGAGTTATACTTTTGTTATATAAATAGTTTTCAAAAAAACGCCTTAGGGCACATTCTTTTTCTGTGAAAATAATACATTCCTTATTTATTTCATCTTTATTATCTACACTTATTTTGTCCACATTATTTCCTAAACCACTTATAAAAACAAGGAGTTCTTCATTAACTTTATTTACTACTAAATCCTTATTATCTATGGCTGGTTCCAGGGTTATTGTTAAATCAACTTGTCCACTATATAGCTTTTCTCTAAGTTTTGAACAATTATCACTTATTAGTGTAATATTAGCATTTGGATAGTTTTCTCTAAATCTAGATAACACAGGCTGTAATCTATATACTATTATTGATTCAGAGGCTCCTATGGAAATATGTCCATTTAAATTTTCTTTATCTGCTGAAATATTTTTGATTTTTTCATGCGTATCCAATAGTTCAACCACATACCCATATAATTCTTTTCCTACACTAGTTACACTAATCTTTTTTCCTAATCGGTCAAATAAAGGTATTCCTATTTCTCTTTCAAGTAATTGTATGTGCTCAGTAACAGTAGACTGTCCATAATTTAGTTCTTTAGCTGTTTTAGAAAAGCTTTTAAGCTCAACTACTTTTTTAAAAGTTTTTAATTGACGAATTTCCATTTCCATATTCCCCTTTCACGATCTATTATCGTTAATTCAGAATATATATATCATTTATTTCGATTTTACCGAACCATCTAGTGCTGCTATAATTTTATTACGAAGTATAGAACTTGTAAACACTTTACATTTGAAAGGGGAATTATTATGAAGAAAGTTTGTCTATTACTTGCTAATGGATTCGAAGCTGTTGAAGCAAGTGTTTTTACTGATGTGATAGGTTGGAATAATTTTGAAGGAGATGGTACTACAGAATTAATTACTGTTGGAACAAGGGATGTGCTTAAATGTACATGGAACTTTACTGTTACTCCTGAGCTTCATATAAAGGACTTAAATGTAGATGATTTCCATGCTTTAGCAATTCCTGGTGGTTTTGAAGAAGCTGGTTTCTATGTAGATGCATATAGTGAAGATTTTTTGCGTGTTATCAGGGAGTTTGACAGACAAGGAAAGATTATTGCTTCCATTTGTGTTGGATCACTTCCTATTGGTAAAAGTGGTGTTTTAAATGGACGAAAGGGAACGACCTATAGTCTTAATGATGGAAAAAGACAAAATGAGTTAGCTCAATTTGGTGTAAATGTTGTATCTGATAAGCCAATAGTTATTGATAAAAATATCATAACTTCATACAATCCTGCCACAGCCTTTGATGTAGCCTTCACTCTTTTAGAATCACTTACATCCAAAGAAAATACAGATAATGTAAAAAGGTTAATGGGCTTTATAAAATAGATAATAATACTTACATCAAAAATATCAATCCCTGTTCAGGATAGTTCTTTATTTAAATACAGTTATGATAAATATTGATTTTTTTATAAATGAACTTCCTGAACATATTGATATAACTTTATTTTATAGAAAACCGCTGTTACTTATGGTATGGTTCACCGTAACGGGTGAAAGTGCGTTTTTTTTCACTTTAAGTGTATATTATACAGTCTTCATCAATACCTCTAAGGTCTTCTGAGCCGTTTCAGTTGCAGAATTTGGGTTTTGACCTGTAATAAGTTTTCCATCAACAACTGTGTGTTTGCCAAGAGGTAAACAGGACTTACTATAGACCATGCCTCTTTCTTTCAAAGTCTTCTCAAGATTATATGGAACATATTTTTTCACACCAGCAATACCTTCATCGAAGTATGTGAAGCATGTGCCTTTTTTTCCTTTAAGCAAGTATTCTCCATTGCTCAATTTAACATTTTGCAAGGCTGCAACACCATGACAAACTGCGGATACGATTTTTCCAGCTTCGAACATTTCTTTAGTTAATGTGTGTAGATCATCATCATTTGCAAAATCCCACATGGCACCATGCCCGCCAGCAAAGTAAAGAACATCGTAGTCTTCCCAGTTTATATCTGATAGCGATTTAGTATTTTCTAAAAGAGACATGAATTTTGAATCTTCATATCGCTTCTTTGTCTTTGCATCTAATCCAAATCGACTTAAGCTTCTTGAATCTATCGGAATTTTTCCTCCTTTCGGACTGATAATATCCATATCGATTCCTCTCTCATCAAATACATCATAGAAATGAGTTAGTTCAGATAACCAAAGTCCAGTAGGATCTACATTGGGTTTCTCAAAATCTGAATGATTTGTCACTAGAATAAGTACTCTGCTTTTTTTCATTTCAATATCTCCTTTTAATTGTTTAATTTAAAGTATTTTGAATTTATCCTGAAGAAACGACTTACGCTTCTTGCCTTTTTCTGCTTCTGCCACCCATAAAAAACATGATGACTTTCATTGCCCTTCTTAAGAACCAGTTATCCAACTCCTTATGGGCAACTTTTAGTTCTTTTCTTATTTCAATTTCCTGAGGACAATGCTTTTCACATTTCCCACAGTCGGTACATAGGTCTGCACCGGATTTCTTAATCCCCATCATCCCGACTACTTTACCAATGTATTGAAATTGCGATTGTCTATCTCCAAAGAAATACTTGTTGTTATAATCCGTAAATGTCCCTGGAATATCTACATTAAAAGGGCAAGGCATGCAGTAATTGCAGCCGGTACAAGGGACTTTCATCAGTTCTCTATAAATTTCTTTGACATCATCTACAATCCCAATTTCCTCTTTGGACATACTGTTTGGCTCAGTCAATCTGGCTACTTCAATGTTTTCAGCAATATGTTCATCGACGTTCATCCCACTCAGTACTACACCGACTTCTGGATGATTCCAGATCCAGCGTAGCGCCCAAAAGGCTGGTGATCTTTTTTCACTATATTCATTAAACTTCTCTTTGACCTTCGCTGGAGCCTTTGCAGCTAGATTACCACCTCGTAACGGTTCCATGATCACAACGCCAATGCCGAGTTCACTGGCCCTTTTTAATCCTGCAAGACCTGCTTGATTGTATTCATCTAAATAATTGAACTGAATCTGGCAGAATTCCCAGTCGTAATCTTCTAGAATCTTAATGAATTCTTCAGGTCTACCATGGAAAGAGAAGCCAATATGCCTTATCTCACCCTTCGCCTTCTTCTCTTCGATAAATTCAAGTATTCCAAGCTTCTTTAATTTCTCCCAAGTTTGCATACTGTCTAGCATATGCATCAGATAATAATCGATATAGTTTGTATCGAGTCTCTCGAGTTGTGTTTCAAAATACTTCTTGATCTGTTCTGATCTATTGACCAGGAAAGCTGGCAGCTTATCGGCAATGTAGACCTGGTCCCTTATATTGTGCTTTTTTATGAACTTCCCCAGCATCACTTCACTTCTGCCGCCATGATAAGGATAGGCGGTGTCGTAGTAATTTACACCATTCTTAAAGGCGTATAGCATCTGTTTGTCAGCTTTATCCTCATGGATTCTACCGTTTTTCGTTGGGAAACGCATGCAGCCATAACCTAGAACAGATAAATCCTCTCCATTTTTCACTAACCTTCTATATTGCATCTCATACTCCCCCTTTATTTAATAGATTATTCAGTATTGAACTTATAACATCGTAACCTTGCTGAATAATATCAATTACAATTTTAACTGACACTGTGTCTGTAAAATGATTATACATTTTTCCTGACACCGTGTCAACTATTAATTGAAACTAATATGAACTTGTGCTAACATTATCTTCAGGGGTGATTAAATGGAATTTAAGCGAGCAAGAACAAATGCACAAATCGAAGAACGACGAAAAGAGATTCTCATTGCCTGTGCTGAGATATTTGATAAAGGGGATATTGATGATGTTCACTTTAAAGCGATTGGAGAAAAGACGTCTTTCGCAAGGTCAACAATTTATAAATACTACACTACAAAAGAGGAGATACTACTCGATCTGCTTTTGATAGATGTAATGGCTTGGATAGAAGATGTAATCGAATTTACAGAGAAATACGAAGTATTGACGAAGGAAGAGTTCTGTCGTCAATTTACTAAATCCTATGTCAAGAACGAGCGCTTGTTGAGACTTATGTCAATATTGTATTCCGTTCTTGAGAAGAACTGCAGTTTAGAAAAGTTGACTGAATTCAAGAGAAATCTAATGGGCTTTATGGCTCCTTTATATCAAAGCATTCAAAAGTTCTTTCCGACTTCTAGCGATGAAGCAATACAGACTTTTATATCCACTACATCAAGCTATATTCTCGGTCTTTATCCTTCGACACATATCTCAGAGAAGCAAAAAGAAGCAATAAAACAATCAGGCTTCGAATACGAGATCATGGATTTTGAGGAGATGTGCTATAAAGGATTTTTGCTATTATCTTCTGTACTGTAATATAGTCTATAATTATTTACATTTAAGTGCGCTGAACAAGTTGCTGAGATAATTGCAAAGCTTTCTGGACTATAGTCTTAAAAGTAAAATACTAACGCTAAAAAGCCAACTCTACTGAGTCGGCTTCCTTTTGTTATAGATTATTTTACTCGTTCTAGTTGTACGACTATCTGCACATTTAATGTATTTGCAGACATTGACTTCCTATTCTATCTCGATAGTTTTATATCCGATTCATCCCAAGTAATCAAAAATATACTATACGCTAAACTTGTGTAGATTTCTATGTTCCAAACAGCTAACCAGAATCCCACGACAATTATTGTGCATGAGTGAAATATCTCGAACTCTTAATCAAAATACTTCAGTTATTTATGATACGGTTCACCGTTATTAATTCTATATCCCCTATAAACTTGCTCAAGTAACATAACCCTAAATAATTGATGAGGGAAAGTCATCTTTGAGAAACATAATTTATAATTGGCTCTCTTTAAAACTTCCTTAGCTATGCCTAAAGAACCTCCAATAATAAAAGTCACATCACTCTTACCTTGAACACTTAAGTCTTTTAACTTTTTAGCAAACTGTTCTGAAGTTAAATGATCTCCTTTTAAATCAAGGGCTATCACATAGGATCTGTCCTTAATCTTTTTTAAGATAAGCTCCCCCTCTTTTTCTTTAATAAGTTCTTCTTCCTTTTCCGAAGCATTATCTGGTGTCTTTTCATCGGGAACTTCGATTATATTTAATTTGCAATATCTACTTAATCTCTTTGAATATTCATCTATTGCTGCCTTTAAAAACTTTTCTTTTATCTTTCCAACTGAAATCACTGTTATGTTCATCTATATTTCTCCTTTGCTAGTTCATACTATTATTCTCTTTTAAGATAATCTAAATTAAAAGTAATTTTTCTATAGTATTTTATCATATTATCTTAAATAATTAGTGTCTCATAAAAAAATACTCTTGTTTAAATTCTAAACAAGAGTACTTTTATTTTAATATATCCTAAATTAACTTATTTTAATAAGGGAAATAAATTTAAATCTTCTTTTTTTATTCTATTTTCTAAGATATTTAAGATTTTTCTAGTGTCTTCCCTAAAACTAATGATATTATCATTAATTTTATTTTTAGTATTATACTTCATCTTGAAATCAGTGAAAGTGCTATACACGTCTTTCATTTCATCATTATATACTTCAGCAGTCTTTCTTATTTTGTCATTATCATCTTGTAGAAGTCTTGGATATAAATGTTTATCTTCACTACTTAAATGAACCTTTAATTTTCCTGCTAAAGTATTTATTAATTTAGCAATTTCAAAACTATTATCTTCTAAATTCTTATTACTTATTATATTTTTTAACGTATTAATATTATTTTTTATTTCTACATGTTGTCTAACAAGATTATCTATATTACTCATTTTAATTGCACCCTTTCATGGCTTTATCCTTTACATGTTAAATAATACCATCACGAAAGGTTTTTATCCGTAACTGTTGTTACTAATTCAATCCTTTATAATTATTTTTTCCCATATTGTTAAATAGTTTTAGAGTTTAAGATTATGAACCCTTAACTAATTATACACATTAAAATGGGTAACAGACATACTGTTACCCATTAGAAATCTAAACTACTAAATATTTTGGTGGTTCAATACAAAAATCACAATTATGTGGACTGCTCCAGTCTGTAAATGAAACTTGATCCAGTCTATAAATATCTGGACATTGTTCATATACTTCCACAAAGTCATCAATGGCTCTAGGTAAATGTTCTTCGCATACTACATACATGTTCTTCACTCCAAAAGCATTTTTTTCTTTAGCATTATTTGTTCGGTGTAGCTTTTAAAACTACATCTAAAGTAATTTGTTTGTTATTTCTTAATATTCTTAAGTTTATTTTATCATTTGGTCTGTATTTGTAAAGTACCCTTACTAATTGCCTCATGGATTCTATATCCGTATCATTGATCTTAGTTATAATATCCCCTTCCTCAAGACCTGCTATTGCAACAGGAGAATTAGGAAATATTTGATATACTACTACCCCTTTATCTACAGGTAACTTTTCTGCATACAAACTAGTGAATTTAGCCACATCTATACCTCTTAATCCTAAGTATACATTTTTAAATTCACCCTTTTCAATGAACTCATCTACTATGGGTTTAGCTATGTTTATAGGTACAGCAAATCCCAAACCTTCTCCAGATTGGATTTTTGCCGTATTTATTCCTATTACTTCACCTTTGCTGTTTAATAGTGGACCTCCACTATTTCCTGGATTTATGGAAGCATCCGTTTGAATGAGACCTTCTATACTATTTAATTCATCTATTGGAATACTCCTATTTAAACCACTTATAATTCCAGCAGTTACAGTTCTTTCGAAAGCTAGTCCAAGGGGATTTCCTATGGCTATGGCTACTTCTCCTACTTCAATTTTATCAGAATTTCCTAGATCTGCCACTGGTAAATTTGTTTTATTTACTTTTACTACTGCCAAATCTAATACTAAGTCATTCCATAATACCTCTGCATTTTTAGTAGAACCATCATAAAATAGTACATTTACTTCTTCTGTTTTACCATCATTTACTACATGTGAATTTGTGAGTATATATCCTCTTGAATCTATTATTACACCTGTTCCTACACCCTGACCTTTCCTAACACCAAAGAAAAAGTCCTTTTCTATGGTTATTGTGGTTATGCCAACTACTGATGGCATGGCCTTTTTAGCCACAGCTGATACTACTCCTAATTCTTCTCCTTTAGTGACAATCTCTACATTTGGAGACGGATTATTTGCCATATAATTTGACATGACATAGTTTGGCATTATAAATGCAACTACTGTGCCTCCTATTATGGCTGATATTAAAACTATTACTGCAATATATCCAATAGACCAGCTTTTTTCTTTGTCTTCTTTTCTTTCTTGTATAGGATCAATTCTAATTTCTTCATCTATTCTTCTATTCTCTTCATTATTATTTAAATTTTCATCGTGAAAAGACAAATCATAATCACTCTCCTATAGGTTTTTCTTCACCTCGTATACTTTACTGCTACGGTCTCGGTAAGTTAAATCTATAGTTATATCTTTCCCTATTTTTATTTTTTTATCTTCTAATATATTTTTTACTGTTTGATAGGCTAATTCTGGAAAATTATTTTCTTTGCTTAAATGTCCAAGTAAAACATGCCCTATATATCCATTAGATTCTAGTATTTCAGCTATAGTTTCTCCAGCCACCTCATTGGAAATATGGCCCTGATCTCCCATAACTCTTTTCTTTAAAAACCATGGATAACTTCCCATCTTTAACATTTCCACATCGTGGTTAGACTCTAAAAGTAATAAATCACTATTCTTTATTTCGTTTTTTATGTTGTCACAAACATGCCCTAAATCTGTAGCTATGGTTATCTTTGTGTCATTTCTGAAAAAGGAATAGCCTACAGGATCTGCCGCATCATGTGATACCTGATATGGTCTTATTTTTACATCGTTTATTAGGAAATCTTCACCCGTATTAAATACTTTTATATTTTCTTCATCTACTTTCCCTATTTTACCCATTATTTCATTCCAGGTTTTTTCATTTGCGTATATAGGTATATTATATCTTCTAGATAAAATTCCTATACCTTTAGTATGGTCACTATGTTCATGAGTTACAAGTATAGCTTGTACTCTCTCAATTTCTTTTCCTATGGATTCCATACATTCTTTTATTTTTTTTCCTGATAACCCTGCATCTACTAATATATGTGTATCTTCACTGGCAATATATTGGCAATTGCCACTACTTCCACTAGCTAATGAACAAAAAGTGAATCCCATATGGTGCCTCCTATTCTATAATACTATCTATATATATAAGTTAAAAATAGACGGTTAGCTATAGGATAACCAACCGTCTTCTTTCATCACATGTTTTTAAGGTATTTTTAAAACATACCTAAATAGCTCTTTTAACTTTAGCTCCTAAGCTAAGAAGTTTCTCTTCTATACATTCATATCCTCTATCTATATAGTGAAGATTTGATATTTCTGTAGTTCCGTCAGCCATAAGGCCAGCTATAATAAGGGCAGCTCCAGCTCTTAAATCTGTAGCCATAACTTTCGCCGAGGACAATTTTTCTACACCTTGAATTACTGCTAATCTTCCCTCAACTTTAGCCTTAGCTCCCATTCTCTTTAACTCATCTATGTGCTTAAATCTACCTTCATATATGGTCTCTGTTACAATACTCGTACCAGTGGCCTTTGTCAGTAATGCTGACATGGGCTGTTGAAGATCCGTTGGAAATCCTGGATATACAAGTGTCTTAATGTTAGCCTTCTTTAACTTATTTTCTGCCACAACTCTTAAGGATTCTCCATACTCATGAACTTGTATGCCCATCTCCTTAAGCTTCGCCGTAACTGGCTCTAAGTGCTTAGGTATAACATTGTCTACTATTACATCTCCACCAGTAGCTGCTGCCATAATCATATATGTACCAGCTTCTATTTGATCTGGAATAACACTATAAGTGCTGCCTTTCATTTTATCTACACCATTTATTTTAATAATATCTGTTCCTGCACCTCTAACATCGGCTCCCATAGAGTTTAAAAAGTTTGCCACATCAACTACATGAGGTTCCTTTGCCGCATTTTCTATAATAGTTTTTCCCTTTGCTCTACAAGCTGCAAGCATAATATTAATAGTAGCCCCTACACTTACTACATCTAAGTATATTTCAGCTCCTATAAGTTCTTCTGCCTCTGCTTCTATAAAGCCATGAGATATGTTTACCGTTGCTCCTAATGCTTCAAATCCCTTTATATGTTGGTCAATAGGTCTACTTCCAATCTCACATCCACCTGGTAATGCCACTTTGGCCTTCTTAAACCTTCCAAGACCAGCTCCTAATAAATAGTATGAAGCTCTTAACTTCTTAGCTATTTCATAAGGTGCATAACATTCTTCTAATTTGGTGCTATCTATTTTCATTTCCTTATTTTCTTTATCGTAAGCTACACTTGCTCCTATGTCATTTAAAATTTGTCCTAATATATTAACATCCTCTATTGTAGGAAGATTGTCCACAATACAAACATCTCCAGCTAATATAGCCGCAGGTATTATGGCAACTGCAGCATTTTTGAATCCTCCTATATTAACTTTTCCAGTTAATCTATATCCACCTTCTACAAGTAATTTCCCCATCCATTTCAATCCTTTCAAGTAATAAAAGCAATTTATCTTTTAAGGCTACATATCATTATATCATTTATGCACTAATTTGATAAGTAATTAACTCATGGTAAATTTATAAATAATCTACTTTAATGCCCATTTATACAGGTAAAATTTCTTAAAGTGATCAAATATTTCTTGTATCCTATCATATTTTTCATATTCAGTTCCTAAATTATTGATATAGCTCTCTATTTCACTTATGGTCCTTACTTCATATTCATTCATGTTTAATCCTGTAAATAAAATTTTTCTAATATAATCTTGTATTTTTCCTATTACATCCTTAAACTCCACATTCTCATCTATAAATATGAATTCGTTTATACTTAGTTTTTCATTTTTCACTAGCACTTGTGACTTTAATATTAAAGAATTTCTAATTAACTCATTTAGTCTATCATATTTACTTATTTTATCTAAATATTCTAGTATCATATGCATCCTAGTGCCTAGTCTTAAATATTTATTAGAAAAATACTCTTCCAATCTATATCCTTCTTTAAATTCTGTTACCATTACTATTTGGTCTTCTTCTTTATTAGAGTATAGAATATTATCTAATATCTCCTTCATATCTAAGTTCTCTAGTAATTTTACACATGATTCATCCCTAATGTAATTTATAAGTACTAAATATTGTGAATTATTTTTGTGACATCCTATAAATACATCCTGCATTTCATTTTTATGAAACATTTTTAATATATTATATTTTTCACCAACCCACATGTATCCACACACGTCTCCTTCTATCTCACATCCCCAAACTCGCTACATATATTTTATCATAATACTTCTTAATATTTTTTAGATTCTTAACAAAATTCTATTTTTTTCTACAAAAAAAATGCATACGTTGTTATGTGACCTTATGGAACCCTATGGTTCCCGCAGGCGTCTGCTAACGCAATCTGAACACTCTCCTTTAAAGAGGCAGGGGAATTCTTCCCCCACATCCCCTTATTTTTTACTTATCCATAGTTTTGAAAATTTATAATTTCCTATAACGTAAAA
Source organism: Anaeromicrobium sediminis (assembly GCF_002270055.1). Taxonomy (NCBI): domain Bacteria; kingdom Bacillati; phylum Bacillota; class Clostridia; order Peptostreptococcales; family Thermotaleaceae; genus Anaeromicrobium; species Anaeromicrobium sediminis. The sequence goes on from NZ_NIBG01000004.1 coordinate 224,219, forward strand.
AAAGCATAGAAACTATTTTCTATGCTTTAATATTTATCATATGCGTTTATAAACTTTACTTCTTTATTATCTAGTACTATTCTCCATGCAGGTAAGGCCGTTCCTGATTTTATATTTTCTGCATTGGCAAAGCTTATTTGAGCTGGATCAAACCAGTAACCCAAGCTTATGTCCTTTATTATTACAGGTTTAGGAACCTCTTCTAGATCATCCATTACCTTTAATAGGGCTTTTGTAGCTGGCATTATCTCTCTTTTACTTTTATCTTTCAATATAGGTTTTAGCCATATTCTTTCGAACTCTTCTACTCCGTTAGTAGATACGATAACCTTCATATAGCTATTTTCTAAGAACATTTCCTTGTAAATTTGTTTATACAATATTTCGTATCTATTATTATATGCTAACACATGCCACACTTCTTGGTCTCTATTTTCAAAACCTATTTTTCTTACAAATTCTTCTGCTGTTTTTAAAGCCGTTTCCCTATCTAAGAAATAATTTTCTTCTGAAAAACTTCTTTTATATTTCAATAACTTATTGTTTTCTATACTTAATACGCCACTTTCTCCTACTAATTTTTCCTTTAATTTACTCTTATCATAAGTTTCATACTCCACATCTAAAGGCTCCATCTCTATGACTATTTTAGGAACATCCACATCTACACTTATATCCTTTTCCTTCAATATACCTTTAGTATCATTTATTATTTTATCATCAACTATTAATACATTATCTCTGCCATACATATCCTTTTGAATATTATATATGAGAAATACATTAGTTATGATAAAGGCTATTATAAGTATATTTTTTGCCTTAGACCAATCCATTCATCTCACCAACTTTATCTAAAAACTTTCTACTATTTCACCTGTATAAGCATCTATATAATAAGTTTTTACTGAATTTTTAATTATCCAAATAGGACTTAATTCATTTTTATATTTTTCTTCATAGTCATAATATGCAATTTCTACATTTTCTATTTCTTCAAGTATATTTTTTGAAACATCCTTGAAATTTACCGTATATCCTCTTCTTGGCTTTTCTTGAATATAGTCGTTTTTAATGGTTGTAAAATTTAAATCTATAACCTGCCTAGCCTTTAACATAGAGGTTGTTTCCTCTTCTAGGAATTTCATAACATTTTTTTCATTTTTTACAATTCTCTTGTATAAAACTACTTGCTTTCCAACAACCCTTACTTCAATAGGATCTACTACTTCGCTTTTTATTCCTACACCTTTTGCATATAAGGGTAAATTATTTAACTTATATCCAAAGAAGAAACTATACCCATCTTTATTTTGTTCAACAATCTCTTGTATATCTCTCAAATAAATTTTATTTCCTACCGTATTACCATGGGTAGAAACAAAATTTACTGCTACTTTAAAAGCTTCATCTAGGCTAGTTTTTTCACTAGATAATTGAGGATCTATTTCTTCTATATATTCTATTCTTCCAGTATCTTCTATCCTCAATACTCTTTGACCATATCCATACATATATACAATAGTTCCACTAGTTTCTTTTATCTTTCTAATAAAATCTAAATTATTTCCAAAAAAAGTTTCCGCATATGCTTCTGCCTGTCTTTCGTTTGTAGGCATTATTTCCTTTTCTACCTTTATCTTTTCCACATTTGGAAAGGCTTCTGGCATTAAATTATTATTATTAACACCGTATATGTCTGCTATGTTGTAATATGTTTTATAGTCTGACTTTTCTATGTTGTCTATTTTCTTTAATATATCATCAATATTTAATATGTTACTTATGGCATAATATTGTCCTTTTAATGTATCTGCCACATATACCCTACTATCCAGTTGAGATACTAAAACCTTATTTAAAGATTCTATTACCTTTCCCTTAGCATTTATTTTTAATGTTTCACCTAAATCCTTTACTGGAAATACATAATCAAACTCTAACTCTATAGATTTATGATTTTTAGCTGTTTGCCAAGTTTCATACTCCACTTCTAATACATTTTCTTCCTTATAACTCTCTTGAATGCTCTCCGCTAGAGTTTTCCATATATCATGAGTGTCATAATGAATGATAGTATGCAAACCACCCCCAAAGCTTACAATATATCTCTGGGGGCTTATTATATTTACTAAATTTTCTTTTACCGAACTTGCTATGTTAACCTCTTGTGGAGTAGTTTTCTGTAATGCATTTAATACATTGTTATCAGAAAAATTAATCCCCACATGAGTATTTAATCCTATACTAAGCGTAAATAATCCTACTAAAATAACAGATTTTAATCTTTCTCTATTTCGTTTTCTCATTCCCAGTCCATCCCTTATATGTATCTTTTACCTATTTTTTTATAACATCTTCTAATACGGAAGTCATATCGGCTTTAGGAATTGCTTCTATAGTTTTTATTATTTCTTCCTTTTCACTCTTCACTGTAAAATATTTTACTACATCCTCTTCTTCTTTTCCATCTTCATCTTTCACATTAAAAACAATTTTATAATTTCCTTGGGATAAATCCTTTAGCTCTTTACTATAAAACTTTAAAGATTCACCTTGTTCTATTTCCTCTGGTCCTACTATTATAGAGAAGTTTTCTTCTCCTTCTTCTGTAGTAGGAACTTCCTTATACACACTTAGAGCTACTGACACATTATCTTGAAGCTGAACAGATATTAATACACTGTCTCTTACTATTACATCTTGTTTAGGACTTATTATTTTTACAGGTCTATCTATCTTAAGGGCTTCTTCTATTTTAGTAGCAGGAATACTTCTTTTCTCTACATCTACGCCATAGGCATTTATTCCAGAAGTACTAAGCATGATAAGGACTAGTGTGCTCACTATCATATTCCTTTTCATGTATACGCCTCCTAATTATTAATTAATATATGACTCATTATATATTAGTATTATTACAATTGTGTTACACCTCTTTTAAAATAAAGTTACACCCCTATTTTTTTGTGGAAAACTTTTTAAAAACACGAAGTTATCCACACTTTATTCTGTTTTTTAGGTATAAATTAAAGGCTGAGCCAAAAGGTAAATTTATATTAAATTTAAAACACCTTTTGACCTAGCCTTTTTAGTCTTTTTTCTTGCTTATAGGAATCTTAATAAATACTTCAGTTCCTATACCCTCTTTACTTTCAACAAAAATCTCACCATCATGAGCCACAACTATTTGTTTAGCTATAGATAAACCAAGTCCAGTTCCACCCATTTCTCTAGAACGGGCTTTATCCACTCTATAAAATCTTTCAAATAGTCTAGGAATAGCTCTTTTAGGTATACCTATTCCGTTATCTTTAATTAGGGCTACAGCATAATTTTTATCCCTATATACTTGTACTTGTATATGTCCTCCACTCGGGGTATATTTAATTGCATTACTTATTATATTTATTATTACCTGTTCTATCCTATCTTTATCCACATAAACTGATAAAAATTCATATTTAGTAATAAATGATAGGGTTTGGTTTTTATTTTGTGCAGTTATCTCCATTTTGTTCACAGCATCTTGACCAATTTTAACTAGGTTACTATTTTTCTTATTCCATAGTACCTTCTTAGAGTCAAGTCTGGATAATTGTAATAAATCTCTTACAAGGCCATTCATTCTGTCAGCTTCAGAATTTACAACTTGTAAAAAGCTTACAGCCAAATCCTTTTCTTCTAAAGCTCCATCCAGTAAGGTTTCCGTATAACTTTTTATGCTAGTTAAAGGAGTTTTTAGTTCATGGGATACGTTGGCAACAAATTCTTTTCTCATATTATCTAGTTCTTGTCTTTTAGTTATATCTTGAAGAACCATAACTATACCTGCTTTTCTACCCTTTTCGTCCATGTACGGAGCGTAGCTTGCACTTAGTATATTATCGCCTATTTTTAGGGTTTCTTTACCTGTATAATTACTCATTCTTCTATTTTTTTGAATATATTTTAAAGTTAAGTTTTCATTTAATTTTTTCATTATTTCATCATAGGATTTAGTCCTTATTTCTTCTTCTGTAAGATCTAGCATTTCCATAGCTGTAGGGTTTGCATGTATTATTTCATCATAATTATTTACTGCTATAAGTCCATCTGCCATATAACTTAATATGGTTTCTAGTTTACTCTTTTCAGAAGATATCTGAGATAATGTAACATTAAGTTTAGCTCTTGCATAGTTAAACATTTCTGCTAGTTGTCCAATTTCATCATCAGACTTCACCTCAACTACCTGATTAAAATCTCCCCTGGCCATTCCAGATGCTTTTTTAGTTACATCTATGATAGGTTCTGTTATACTTCTCCCTATTAAAAATCCTAGTATAACCGTAATAAAAAGGGCTATTATAGTCCCCTCTATTAAGATTATTTTGGCTCTCTCTAACCCCTTATACACATCAGAAAGGTCAGCCCTTATATATAAAATACCCTTGGGCTGGCCTCCTTCTAATTGTATAGGAAATGCCATATTTTTAGTTATAATATTTCTTGATTCTATATAGATATCCTTTTGATCAGTTTTCCCATTTCTCGCTTGAGTAAGAAGAGTATAATCAAGGATGTCTATAGCATCCCTGTTAGTTCCACTATTCTTACTTCTAGCTACTATCTTAAAATCCATATTTACTATGAATACTTCTTCTTTAAGGCCTGTTGGCCATTGATCTATGTTTCTTTGAATATCTTCTTTATACTCATTTAAATCTTCAAATCTTGCTATGGTTTTAATAAGACCTTCCTGTCTTCCTAGGTTATTTAGGTTTTCACTCACCATATTAAGCTGATATTCTTGAAACTGCTGTATTATGAAAACACTTACTATAAGCATTGCAATATATACAGGGAGAAAATATATGGTTATAAACTTCCACCTTATACTTTTAAACATCCTTAGGCCCTCCTAAAATAATATCCCACTCCCCTTTTTGTCAATATATATTTAGGATTGCTGGAGTTGTCTTCTATCTTTTCTCTTAATCTTCTTACTGTAACATCTACTGTTCTTATATCACCAAAGTATTCAAATCCCCAAACTTCTTCTAAAAGCTGTTCCCTAGTAAATACTTGGTTTGCTTGAGTGGCTAAATATTTAAGGAGATCAAATTCTCTTAAAGTTAACTCTATTACTTTATCTCTCTTAGTTACTTCATATTTATTTAAGTCTATTCTTAAATTATCAGACTCTATTATATTACTTTTCTTAGTTTCTACAGGAATAGAAGCTCTTCTCATATTAGCTTTAACCCTAGCCATTAACTCCCTCATACTAAAAGGTTTAGTTATATAGTCATCTGCTCCAAGTTCTAGGCCTAACACCTTATCTACTTCTTCTTCCTTTGCAGTTAACATTAATATGGGTGTATCAAAGCTTTCTCTTACTTTTTTACAAACCTTAAAACCATCCACTTTTGGAATCATTACATCTAATAATATTAAATCCGGTTCAATTTTATATACCTTTTGAAGGGCTTCGTCTCCATCATAAGCTGTACTTACTTCATATCCTTCTTTTTTAAGATTAAAAACTAAAATATCCGAAATAGCTCTTTCATCTTCTACTACTAATACTTTCCTGGCCATACTCAGTACCCCCGATTCTTAGCTTTATTTATTATATAGGAAATTATATCATAAAAACTCAAGTGTACATAAAATGAAACTTAATACACGTAAATTTCTTCCACATCTTTCCCAATAACTTTCTTATGAGCTTCATCAAATGATGTTCCCTCTCCTAACTCTATAAGAATCTCATTTAATTTGTCAAAACCATATTCATCTACAAATCCTTTTACATATTCAAAAGACTTTCTATAAGCCTTAAATTCATCTAATTCATAGAAATTTTCAGTAAGGTTTTTCACATTATATATAGTTTCATCTTCCATATCTAAGTTTGATCCCCATTCGTATCCGTTTTTATCGTATTCCATATAAAGACTTATTCCTTCTGTAAACCATATAGGAAAATTTCCTCTACCTATTTCATCTACTATTAGGTGAGTAAATTCATGAACCATAGGCCCTTCTTCCTTAAATATAGTTTCTAGATTATCGTCATCATTTATCCAATTATTTGGAGATAAAACTGAAACTGTATTATAAACATATACACCCATTGGAGGATTACCTTTTCTTAGATTAGTATTTTCATTTAGTTTTTCCCCATCTTCATATATAATTATGATTTTTTTTTCGTCTGATATATAATTGAAGTCTTTAGCCACACTATCATATTTATCTTCTAGGGTCTCTGCTACAAGTTTAGCTGTATTTTCATCTGTGTCATATTTAATTATTAACTTTTCTGTTTCCATAGTTTTAAATGTATCTACTTTTTTTAACATTATTATTTCTCCAATTTCATTAATTATTGGATAAACTTTAGCTTTTATAAAATTAAAGTTAAAGAAAATAACAAGTAAAACAAATACACTTACTAGTAATTTCAATTTTTTTCTCATAGTTAAACCCTCCTTTCTAATTAAAAGAGTCATACTTCGTATGATTCGTTATGGAACCCTATGGTTCCCTTCGATGATTACTATCGTAATCTGAACACCTTCCTTTAAAGAGGCAGGGGAATTCTTCCCCCACACCCCCTTACTTTTTTTACTTATTCACGCTTTTTTAAAACTATAATTTCATAGAAAGTAAAAAAAGACGCTTATTAAACACAATTTATTTAATAACCGTCCCTCGTAATCACTTAGTATATCATACTCTATACACCAATTTCACTGGTAATATTATCCCACTCATAGAACAGTGTCCAAGCCCCATGCATACATTGGTAATGAGAATATATTGTATGGAGTGGTTTGCAGTGAGAAGAAATCGTACCCAGAACAAAGTAGACAAACGCATACAGCAGATTAGAGCTAAATTTGTCCATCCTGTAGTTGTAAGAAGAATGAGTGCTGGTACTAAGGATATTATTCCTACCATAGTATATAGTGAAAATAGACATGAAGATATTGAGGAATGCATAGAGCAGGCAGGGGGCACTATTAAGTATAAGTATCCCTTAATTAATGCTGTAGCAGCAAATATTCCTGCAACGTCTATTGATGATATAGCAGCACATCATATGATTCAATTTATAAATCATGACGCAAAAGTTTTTAAATGTATGGATAATGCCACTTTAGCCATAGTAGCCCATAGAATAAATGATTTAGGATATACAGGTAAGGGAGTAGGTATAGCCGTTTTAGATACAGGAGTTTATCCTCATTACGATTTAACTAGACCTACTAACAGAATAGTTGCTTTTAAAGATATGGTAAACGCAAGAAACTCCCCTTACGATGACGACGGACACGGAACACACGTGTCAGGAATAGCAGCAGGAAATGGATATAGTCAATCAAAATACAAAGGCATAGCACCAGAAGCCAATATTATAGGTGTAAAAGTTCTAGACGGTAATGGTAGTGGATCTACTTCTGATATCTTAGCTGGTATACAATGGGTAATAGATAATAAGGATAGATATAATATTAGAATCCTCAATATGTCCTTAGGAGCACCAGCTGAAAAAAGTTACAGAGAAGACCCATTAGCTAAGGCTGCAGCTAGAGCTTCTCAACAGGGAATATTAGTTTGTACAGCTGCTGGAAATAGTGGTCCTAATGCAGGTACTATAAATAGCCCTGGTATAAGTCCTGATGTACTCACAGTTGGAGCCGTAGATGACAATAAAACCCATACTTACGAAGATGACTTCGTGGCAAGCTTCTCAAGCAGAGGCCCTACACCTTCAGGATTAACTAAACCAGATATTGTAGCTCCTGGGGTTGATATCTATTCATTATCTAACAAAGGTCCTACTTCCTATGTGGCTCATTCAGGAACATCTATGGCTACACCAATGGTTGCAGGCTCAGCTGCCCTATTGATGGAAAAAGAACCTAATCTTAGTGCAGCTCAAGTTAGAAGTAGAATGTTAAATACTACAGTAAACATTAGGGAAGGTAGAAATGCGGAAGGTCATGGAATAATCAATGTTAAAGCTATGTTAGATATTGATGATCAAGATTTATCTAATATAGAAGATTCTCCTCCAAGAAATAGGTCTCCAAGAAGGCTGCCTAAATTTAAACTTCCTAGCACAGAAAATTTTGATCCTAGTCTTTTAGCGTTGTTAATGTTACTTCTATAAAACCTGATAAACCGTCTCCATTTTGGAGACGGTTTATTATTTCTTCTAGTTATAACAATTTAAAAAATAGATTATATAAGAATACCATATTTTCAATTTTGGGTCATCTTAGCTTGATGGCTATGGAATCTATTTTGCAACCACCTAGTTTTATAAAACTAGACCTCTAATTTAAATTTACCAGCCTCATAGATTTTTCCGTTAATCTGTATTTCTATTTTATAATCACCACTATATAGTTTTTTTGTGGTCATTTTCTTAAATAGATGTCTTTTCTCAACTGTTAATCGATCTCCTTGATTAATCATGACTTTCTTTATTTTGAATACTTTTTCAGACTTTTTATTATTTGCCATTGGATAGATTATTTTGTAATCTATGATGAGTCCTTCTTCTTTCTGAGCTGTGATATCAAATGAGAACTCTAAATATTCTCCTAATGTTAAATCTTTTTTCATAATCTTTAATGGATTTACTTCTATCTTTGGTTCATGATGATAACCTAAAAACTCCAAGGTACTTATATGGCCCCTCTTAATTGAAGTTCTTAGTGCATGTCCAATCATATAAGACATCTCTTTATCTGCTTGCTTCTTAGATTTTTTCCATTTGTCTAATATCTCAATCACATAATCAGGATCCATCTTAGACAGGTCATTCAAATGATTGGCTACAGATCTGGTCACATATCTCTCATTGTCATAAAAGAGATTCTCTAGCACTTGTGCACCCTTTTTATAATCAAAATCTATGGCAATAGCCCATGGTAACTTAGGTCTGAGTCCTTCACTGGCTAACCTTCTCTGATCTACATTATCACTAAGTGACCATGCCTTCATCTGTTCATAGGTTTCCTCTGGGAACTTATTAATAAATCTCCTAATGGCAAATTCACCTGAAAAAAACTTTGTAAACTCCCCAATTGTATTTAATGACAGTTCCAAATGCTCTCTTTTACACCCATTGACCATAACATAATCGGCATAGAATGAAAAAGTAAAATCACCAACTTCTGTTGCATATTTTAAGGATTTTAATAAAATAGCAATGGTTGTCTCATAGTCATCTGGTAAATGCTTCTCTATTATCTCACGCATCCATGACATACGCTCTTTCAGTTCACGCTTAGGAAATCCCCTAAGTATATCATCTGTGAAACAACGTTTATCAAGATTGGGGTATGCTTTCACAATACACTCTGCTACTTGTCGGACTGTCTCTTCATTAAATAATTTATCTTTAAGCACAAGTGGCGTTTCTTCTGCCATTACAACACCTACTTTCTACTGATATAAAATTCCGTATAACAATATGGTAACAAATTAAATATGCCACCTGTATGTCATATTATAAAATTTTTTTATACTTTAAACCTTATTTTTTAAGAGTAGTTAGATTTTCAAATCTGTATAAAATGACAACTCTCTAAAATCATACACCTGGCATTTGTCCATGTCTACGACTCTCTTTATACACATCATCCATAAGCCTACATAGGATCTTTATGGATTCTGTTACAAGGGACTCTTCAAGAAAAGTAAAACAAAGTCGCAGTTGGTTACTACCCCGCTTTTCTGCATAACAAAACTCCCCTGGTAAAAAGGAAATATTGCACTCCATCACGGCACGATAATGAAGGAGATGACAATTATAATCTATGGGAAATGTGATCCAAAACAACATTCCACCTTTTGGTTTCTGAACCTTTACATAGGTAGGCAAATTTTCTTTTAACAGTTTGTAAAGGCGATCTCTCAATTGTTTAAGTTCATATTTCAGATTAAGTATAAACTGTTTTTGTTCTAAGGAATTTAAATAAGGGGCTAAAAACTTCTGACTGATGGAAGGTGCACCAAAATCCAAATTGGATTTTGCAGTTACAAGCCGTACATACAGACTACCTGAAGCGATGATGGCAGATAGTCTATAAGCTGGACCATAGACCTTACTAAATCCACAAATATAAATAACCCGTTCATGCCGATCCATGGCTTTTAATGGTTCTGGTGTACCTTCAAATGCAACCTCACTCCAAACATCATCCTCAAGGATGATAAAATTATGTTCATCAGCCAGTTCCAAAATCATTTGTTTGCGTTCCAGTGTCATAACCGCACCCGTTGGATTCTGAAAGCTTGGCATGGTATAGACCAATTTAACTTTGTATGTTTCGCAGACAGACAGTAAGGCCAATGTATCCATACCATTATCATCAACAGGAACTTCAACGATATGGGCTCCGCGATTCTTGAACACATCGATTGCCCCTGGAAAGGTTGGTGCACCCACCACTACCACATCTCCCGGACCTATATAGGTCATAGCCACCAGATTAATGGCCAATTGTGACCCACTGGCAATTATGATATTTTTACTTTGTGTATGAATATTACGTTCCAGTACATATTCCCTCACAGCTTCCCGCATTTTCAAATCCCCTTCAATAGGTGGATAACGGCCCAAGTCATTTAAATCTTTATCCATGTTTTGTGTAAATTTATTAAAAATGTCTGCAGTGGGAAGATAAGATTGGCCTAAAGCTGCAATGGATAGATTTGAACCATTGTATTTTGGTGATAGACTCACATTGTATCGAAAGCTACCTCTTGAAATGTAATCCTGTATTTGATCCTGCCAATGGGAATTGTCCAACTCTTCTTTGAGTTCGTTACCCATCAAGCCTTCCAATCCAAAACCTAGTTCCACTTGAGAAGCTGAAAGATCCTTTATACGTGATCTCACGAAAGTGCCGCGACCGTGGACTTTTTCCACAAGGCCTGCTTCAGCAAGGTTATTGTAAACCTTTACGATGGTCATTGGACTAACATGCAATTCCTCACACATCTTCCTAATTGATGGTAAACGAGTCTCAGGTTTTAGGATTCCAGATCGAATGCGATTTTCGATCTCCGTATAGATTTGTTCCAATATAGTTATTGAACTGTTTCGGTTAATTAAAATTTTCATCCAATTCACCTCATTTCACACCCAGTATATCACAGAGCCAAATAGTGTTATAGTGTTATACCCAAAGTAATCAAAAGTGTTATTTTTCAAATTTGACTGTTCTACACCCACTTTATATATAATAAAAGTACATTTGAGTCATATAAATGCATATAGATTTATTGGAGGGATATCATATGAATTTAACTTTTAGGAATGTTGTGAGGCTAATACTTGGGTTATTCCTTTACGCATTGGGAATTGCTCTTACGGTTCAAGCAAATTTGGGAGTTGCTCCATGGGATGCTTTTCATCAAGGACTGAGTAATATGATTGGAATTACATTCGGGCAGGCTAGTATAGTGGTTGGACTGATTATTGTTTTTTTCAATATCATTTTAAGTGAGAAAGTCGGAATAGCTACGATACTTAATATGTTCCTTATTGGACTATTTATAGACATGATTTTTGGATCTGGAATAATTCAGAAATCAAACTCTATACCAATAGGATTCATGATGCTAATCACTGGAATGTTTGTTATTGCAATTGCCACATGGCTTTATGTGGGTGCTGGATTGGGGTCTGGTCCACGTGATGGTCTTATGGTGGCTCTTACTCGAAAAACGAACCACACCGTAGGTCTCATTCGTAGCTTGATCGAGTTAACTGCCCTTATCCTCGGAGCTTCACTAGGAGGCCAAATCGGTATAGGAACTGCTATTCTTGCATTCTGTATTGGCCCAATCGTACAAATTACGTTTAAATTACTCAAGTTTAACATTAGAGAAGTAGAACACACTTATATTGTTCGTTCAAAGGCTTCTCAATAAGTACACGAGTTTGAGTACGTAGATACCATTATATGAAAATGAAATGAGAGGTGTATATATGAACAAATAGAAAGGAGAATTCAAATGAACGAAACAATACAATTCATTAACAACCGGGTCAGCATTCGTAAATTCAACAACAAGCCTATTGATGAAAAAATCATGGATAATATCATACATGCTGCCATGCGGGCACCAACAGCTGGGAACATGATGCTTTATTCCATCATCAAAATTCAAGATAAAGATATGCTCAAAAAACTTAGTGAAACCTGTGATCATCAGCCTTTTATTGGGAATTCAGACACGGCTTTGTTATTTGCTGTGGATCTTTATAAATGGCATAAATATTTTTTACTAAATAAAGTACCTGAATATGCTAAAAGAACCAATAGAGTATACGAAGGGCCAACTTTAGGCGACTGTATTCTCGGTATTAACGATGCACTTATCGCTGCTCAAAGTGCAGTCATTGCTGCTGAGAGTTATGGGGTAGGAAGCTGTTATATTGGGGACATCATGGAAAATATCGAGGTACATCGCCAGCTACTTAATCTTCCAAAGTATGTTTTCCCTGCTACCCTGATTGTATTTGGAAACTATGATCATCAACCTAAGCTGAGAAGTCGTTTTGCAAAAGAATTTGTGGTCTTTGATGAAAAATATAAATCATTATCCGATGATGAAATTAAGGAAATGTTTAAAGAGCAGGAAGCTAAGTTCAACTCTAATCCAGTCAGTGATTTTGAGAACTTTGCTCAACAATTTTATAACCGCAAAATAGGATCGGATTTTTTCAAGGAAATGAATCGATCCCTAAAGGAAATTATGAAGGATTTTAAATAAATTAACCAACGCTTAGTAGCCATTAAAAATCATGCCCTTGTTCAATTCCATATTGAACAAGGGTTTTGTATTTCAAGGCATAAACAGTTCTTTTATTATTAAAATATTCTACTCTTTTAATATCATGAAATTCAAATATAAAGTACAAGGAAACTCCATTGAACTTTTTGGAATATAATAGTATAATTTTCATAAAATGTTACAAAAGAACATTTGATGAGCATATGTCACACTCGGAGGTATAAAGTGCAAAATTCTAATAATCGTGAGTTAATAAAAATTGCATACTATTATTATGAAAAAGGCTTAACCCAAGCTCAAATAGCAAAAAAAATGGTTATGTCTAGGCAGAAAGTAAATAGATTATTGAAAAAAGCTCGTAATGAAAATATAGTCCAAATCAAAATTATAGATATTGACAAGTACAATTTAGAACTTGAAACCAAGCTAGAAGAAAAATTCAACTTAACCCAAAGTGTAGTGGTTTCTTCTATTGATGAGGACATGATAACTACTAGTCTTGGTATAGCTGGGGCTGAATATTTAGAAGAATTACTTGTAAAGGGCGATGTTGTTGGAGTCACATGGGGAAAGACATTGTCAGAGGTGGCCAATAGATTATCCTATAATAGTAAACTACAAATACCAGTTGTCCAACTAATAGGAGGACTTGATATAGGTTTTACTGCTCTAAAGCCTGATGAAATCACTAGAACTATTGCCGAAAAACTTGGTGGGAACCCTTATTTGTTATATGCTCCTGCTATTGTAGATAATAAGGAAACTAAAACTGCCATGATTTCTGATGATAGTTTAAAAACTACTTTTAAGAATATGGAAAAATGCAACGTTATAGTAGTTGGTATAGGAGAATTAAATAAAAATAGTACCCTATATTTTAATAAACAATATACAGAGCATCTTCTATCTCGTAAATGTGTTGGCGATATTGGATTTAGATGGTATAACAAAGATGGTGAAGCTGTAGATCACGACTATAAGGATAGAACTATAGGATATGACATCCTTGAAAATAAAAGCAATGCCCTAGTTGTAGGAATAGCAGGTGGAAAAAGTAAATACCAATCTATATTAGGAGCATTAAAGGGAAACTATATAGATGTATTAATCACTGATAGTGACATGGCTAAAGAATTGATTAAATAATTTTATTACTCCAAAAAGGGGATGATATACTTGAGATTTGAAAAAGAACGACAATTAATTGTTGAATATGGTAAGAAACTAATTACCAGCAATTTAACTAAAGGTACAGGAGGCAATATTAGTATTTTCATGAGAAATGAAAAACTAATGGCCATAACTCCAAGTGGAATTGATTATTTTGAAATGAAGCCAGAAGATGTGCTGATTATGGATCTTCATGGCAATGTGATTGATGGAGATAAAAGACCATCTAGTGAGTATTCCATGCATAGAATTTTCTATGAAAAGAGAGAAGATATTAATGCAGTAGTTCATGTACACTCTACATATTCTACTACCTTATCTTGTATGAATTGGGAACTACCAGCTATGCATTACTTAGTTGCAATTTCAGGTGGAAAAAATGTACGATGTTCAGAATATGCAACCTTTGGAACAGAAGAGCTTGCTATAAGTGCCTTTGAAGGAATGAAAGATAGATATGCTGTCTTTCTAGCTAACCATGGACTACTTGCAGGTGCAAAAGATTTACCTAATGCTTTTAACAAAGCAGAAGAAATTGAATTTTGTGCAGAAATATATTGTAGAACGAAGGCTTTAGGGGAGCCTAAAATACTTTCAGATGCTGAAATGAATAAAATGTTAGGATTATTTCAAAGCTACGGCCAAGTAAAAACAGAGGAATAGTTATTATTAAAAACTGCAGGGAAAATAACTCATATTCCGCATAACCAATTTTTATTCTAAAGTTTGTATCCATTTTCCATATATCACTAAAATATATTTTTCATACTTCCATTGGAAATATAGTAATAATGATCTTGTATAATATGTATTCTCTATTATTTAATGCTGTCATATATTTTGCGAAATATGAGATATAAATAATAAAAGTAGAATAGATTATTCTAACTACTATTATATGAGGGGGAAATCACATGGATAAAAAGAGTAGTTTTGCAGGATTGTCACCTTTAGTATTTTTCTTAGCATTATTTATGGGCACGGGAATTATAACAGGTAACTTTACTAATATGCCACTATTATTAGCATTTATTTTTGCTTCTGGATTCGCTTTACTATTAGATAAAAAGGGTGAAAAAACATCTTTATCCGATAAGATTGACATCTTTTCCAAAGCTGGAGGAGAACCTACTATTATATTAATGGTTGTCATCTTCTTATTAGCAGGAGCTTTCTATTCAATTGCAGATGCAATGGGTGCCGTTAGCTCCATAGTAAATTTAGGATTAAATGTATTACCAGCAAACATGCTATTACCAGGATTATTTTTGGTTGGATGTATCTTATCCTTTTCAATGGGTACTTCCATGGGTACTGTAACTGCCCTAGCTCCTATTGGTGTTGGAATAGCAACTCAAACTGGTATTAGTCTACCTTTAGTTTTAGGAACAGTAGTAGGTAGTGCCATGTTTGGAGATAATCTATCCTTTATTTCAGATACAACAATAGCAGCCACAAGAACTCAAGGAGTAGAGTTAAGAGATAAGTTTAAATCAAACTTATTCATTGTTTTACCTGCTGTTATCATCACTCTTATAATATTGTCATTCATGTCTGGTGGAAATGCACAATTAGATACTTACGAATATTCATTAGTAAGAATAGTTCCATATGCAGCCATTATTGTTAGTGCATTAATTGGCTTAAATGTTATGGTAGTTTTAGCTATTGGTATAAGTTCTGGTGCTGTAATAGGTTTAGCAATGGGTGATTTTAATATGGTTGAACTCTTTGGAGTATTACAAAGAGGAATGGGATGGATGGAAGATTTAGCTATCATCGCCATTGTAGTAGGTGGATTAGTTGGCCTTATGGATTACTATGGTGGTATTAATTATCTACTAGAAACAGTTTTATCTAAAGTAAAAACTAAAAAGGGAGCACAGCTTGGAATAGCTTCTCTAGTAAGCTTAATAGATATAGCTACAACTAATAACACCATATCTATTATTACAGCTGGACCATTGGCAAAGGATTTATCTAAAGAGTATGATATTAACCCCATAAGAACAGCAAGTATTTTAGACATATTCTCATCTGCTTTCCAGGGTATAATACCATATGGTGGACAATTATTATTAGCTGCAGGAATTGGTAAAATATCACCAGTAGAAATTGTTCCTTTTTCAATATATTCATTTTTAATGATTGTTTTCGGATTACTATCAATTATGTTTGACTTCTCAAAAGTAAGAAGTACAAATAATTAGATTTAGAGATAAACTGTGTCCAATCTAAGGTTATGTGAACCTACTTCAGTTCAATAAATCAAAACGTTTCAAAGGTAAGTCACTATCAGGCTATGGAGTGTGAATATTATATTTACGGTAGAAGGTTCACAATTGTTTGCTGCATAGGATGTTCTGATGTTCCACCTTATGAAAAATTTTTGATTCATTTCACTTCGTAGGTGAGCAAAGTTTATTGGATTTGGAAATGGTGTGTGTATATCACTATATAATTTATCTTTAAAATCGAAGAAGAAAGGCAGGAAAGCTATGGAACGAGTAGATAAAGGGCTAGCCTTCATGCTTAGATATGAAAATGTAGCTTGGTATGAAAATGGCAAAGTAAGAATATTAGATAGAAGAATTTATCCAACAGAATCAAAGTTTGTTACATGCAATACCCATGAAGAAGTTGCACAGGCTATTACAGATATGGTAACTCAAAGTGCTGGGCCCTATACGGCAGCAGGGATGGGTATGGCTTTAGCTGCTTATGAATGTAGGAATTTATCTTATGAAAAACAAATGGAATATTTAGAAAGTGCCGCTTATAAATTGGCAAATGCAAGACCCACAACTGCAAACAGAATGACCTTAATAGTTAAGGGATGTTTAAATGTTGCTAAGGTTGCTATGGAAAGTGGTCAACAGGTTGACGAGGCAATTTTTGAGCATACTGTTAAATCAATAAATAACCGTTATTCAAGAATAGGCGTGGTGGCAAAATATCTAGTAGATATGTTCCCGCAAAACGGAAATATCATGACCCAATGCTTTGGAGAAACTATTGTGGGTATGATGCTAAAGGAATGTAAAAAACAAAATAAAAATATTAAACTATTTTGTCCAGAAACTAGACCCTATCTTCAAGGAGCTAGACTTACTGCAAGTGTAGCGTATGATCAAGGGTTTGATGTTACTGTAATTACGGACAATATGCCTGCATTTACTATGCAAAATAAAAATATAGATCTATTTACATCAGCGGCAGACTCAATTTGCTTAGATGGTCATATAGTAAATAAGGTAGGAACAATGCAAATAGCTATTGTGGCTAAGCATTTTGGTGTACCATATTTTGTAACGGGTATTCCAGATAAGGATTATCACTCTATTTCACAGGTTAAAATTGAGGAAAGGGATCCTAACCAAGTATTAGAATTCAGAGGTATTAAAAATACTATGGAAGGAGTTAAAGGATATTATCCATCTTTTGATATTACTCCTCCTCATTTAGTAAGTGGTGTAGTTACAGATAAAGGAATACTAAGCCCTTATGATTTGCATAGATACTTCGAATCAAAGGTAGAAAACTATTATTAGAATTACACAATAAGGGATGTTCAAAAAATAAATTCTATATTCATAAAGAAAATTATTTTTGGAACATCCCTAAGTTTAAGGAGTTGATAACTTGTCTAGATTTAACTCACATTTCAGAATGGAAGTAGAAGATGCTATCCTTTATGCAAAGGAAAATTTACATATATTCAATGAAAACGCCCAACTAGAAGCTACGGAAATCGGTGATGGCAATATAAATTATGTATTCAAAGTTTGGGATGTAAATACTAAGGAATCAGTTATAATTAAGCATGCTGATATTCTTCTTAGGTCTTCAGGTCGTCCTTTGGATGTAGATAGAAATAGAATAGAAGCAGAAGTCCTAATGTTACAAAATAATTTAGCTTCTGGACTAGTTCCTAAAGTATATAAATATGATCCCGTAATGTGTGCCCTATCAATGGAGGACATATCTGATCATAGGAATTTAAGGAAGGAACTATTGGAAAGAAAAACTTTTCCATGCTTGGCAGATCACATAACTACATTCATTGTGAATACTCTTTTACCAACAACAGATTTAGTTATGGATTCAGGAGAAAAGAAAGATAATGTTAAAAACTACATTAATAAAGATCTTTGCAAAATATCAGAAGACCTTGTATTTACAGAGCCTTTTATTGATTACAAGGGTAGAAATATTGTGTTAGAAGAAAACATGGAGTTCGTAAAAAAAGAGCTATACGAGGATAAGGAATTAATCCTTGAAGCAGGAAAGCTTAAAAATAATTTTATGAATAATGCCCAAGCATTGATACATGGTGATTTACATTCTGGCTCTATCTTTGTGAAAGAAGACTCTACTAAAATATTAGACCCAGAGTTTGCCTTTTATGGACCTATTGGATACGATCTTGGAAATGTAATAGGAAACTTATTTTTTGCATGGACAAATGCTATTGTAACAGCAGATCCTAAGGATATGGAAGAGTTTCAAGTATGGATTGAGAAGACTATAGAGAATATCTTAGAGCTATTTAAGGACAAATTCATAAAACTATATAAGGAAATAGTAACAGATGTAATGGCAAAGGAAGAGTATTATATGAATTGGTATTTAGACTCTATCCTATCAGATACGGCAGGAATAGCTGGCCTTGAAATTATCAGAAGAGTAGTTGGAGATTCAAAGGTTTTAGATATTACAAGTATTACTGACATAGATGCAAGAATTAAGGCAGAGAGATTATTAATATTAACAGCTAAAACCTTTATAAAAAATAGAGATAATGTTAAGACAGGTAAAGAATACATAACAATATTTAATAGTAATATATAAAGGTAAATTAGGATAAACATATAAACCATGTCCAATCTAAATGTATATGAACTTACTTCGGTCATATACATAAAAAATATTTTATAAGGTAAGTCACTATCAGACTATAAAGTGTGAATAGTATATTTACGGTAGAAGGTTCACAATTGTTTACAATACATGATGTTCTGATATTCCACCTTCTAAAAATTTTTTATCCATATTCCCTTGTAAGTAGCTAGAGTTTATTGAGTTTGGAAGTGGTATATATACATATATATTAATAGGTTATGTGAATTGAAATAAGTTTAGGCCTTAGTGTAATAAGCCTAAACTTATTATATGAGGAGGATTAAAGATGAATAGTTTTTATTATTATAATCCAACAAAGTTAGTATTCGGGAAGGATTCAGTTTCTAAAATGGGAAACTACATTCCTAAAGATGTAAAGAAAATACTTCTTCATTATGGGAAGGACAGTATTAAGAGGTCTGGTTTATATGATGAAGTAATAGAAATATTAAAAAATAATAAAATAGAAGTTATTGAACTTTCTGGCGTAGAACCAAATCCAAAGGTTAGTCTAGTAAGGGAAGGTGTAAAGATTTGTAAAGATAACAACATTGACTTTATATTGGCAGTAGGGGGAGGAAGTGTTATAGACTCTGCAAAGGCCATATCAGCTGGAGTGTACTATGAAAAGGATGTATGGGAATTATTCACAGAAGGAATAGAGCTAAAAAGAGCTTTACCCTTAGGTGTGATTCTTACCCTTCCTGCAACAGGCAGTGAGAGTAGTTCTGCTACAATAGTTACCAATGAAGAAACGTTACAAAAACTAGGACTAGAAAGTGATCTTTTAAGACCTAAATTTGCCCTATTAAATCCAGAACTTACTCTAACATTACCGAATAAACAAACATTTGCAGGTATAGTAGATATTTTATCCCATGTTATGGAAAGATATTTTACTAATACTACAGATGTGGAACTTACTGATAACTTATGTGAAGGAACCATGAGAGCAGTTATATCTAATGCATATAAGTTACTAGACAATCCTAATGACTATGGAGCAAGGGCTGAAATAATGTTAAGTGGAACTATTGCCCATTCTGGAATTCTTGGATTGGGAAGAGAAGAAGATTGGGCTAGCCATAGGATAGGACATGAAATAACAGCATTGTATGGAACAACCCATGGTGTTACCTTATCCATAGTACTTCCTGCATGGATGAAATATGTTTATAAAGAAAATATAGATAGATTTGTTAGGTTTGCAAAATTTGTTTTTCATGTGGATAGCAATGATAAAACCAATGAAGAAATAGCCCTATTGGGAATAGAAAAGTTTGAAGGGTTTTTAAAGGATATTAAAATACCTATAAGGTTAAAAGAGGAAGGCATCCCTTATGATGATTTTAATACTATGGCAGAAAAATGTACTGGATCTGGTTCAATTGGTCGCTTTGTAAAGCTATCTAAAGAGGATGTAGTAAAAATATTAGAAATGGCAAAATAATATAATTAAACTTTATAGAACCTAATAAACCGTCTCCAAAATGGAGACGGTTTATTATTTCCTCCCTTCTCAATAGTTTAGTGGCTCTGTAACAGTGTTAAAACACAGGCATATAATAAATATAGAAAGGGGGTTTTGAACTTGACTAATCATTACAAATCATATCAAGATAGATATACCTATTGTAAACCACATCCTAAGTATGAATATAAAGACTGTGATGAGAATAAATGTAAGAAGATATTTAAAAGGAAATGTGATTGTCCTGTAAATGAGACTGTTGGAACTAGTGGTGATTTCACTTTAGAATGTGGAAATTCCTTAAAGATTTTCCAAAGTGATGAGCCCGTTGAAATGAGCGCAAATGTAAGATTAACAGATGACACTAATGAAGACCTATGCAATTTAAAAGTTAAAGTACTCTTACACAATGGAAATGTCTTAGAATTTGATATTCCCAATCCTAACGTTACAACAAATCCAAGTGAAGAGAATGGAATTTCTTTTTATAGTAAAAACGTCTGTACAGTAACAATTGAATGTGAAAGCGACTCAGGAGTAAGATGTGAAGGGCGGTGGACTTTTACATTACCTCTTAGAGGGTCAGAAAAGGATTTAAAATGCGAATGTCCGGTGAATGAAAAAATTGGTCGCAGTAATAATTTTACATTAGAGTGTGGAAGTTCTCTTATATTCTTTCAAAGTGATGAGCCTACTGAAATCTTCGGTAGGGTAAATCTAGAAGACTTCTCAGGGCAAAACAGCTGTGATTTAAGGGTCATTGCAGAACTAGCAAATGGAGATACCTTAGAATTTAATATTCCAAATCCTAATCTTACAACAAACCCAGATAGCAGTACTATTGCTTTTTATAGTAAAAATGTATGTAGAGTGACAATTGAATGTGAAAGCGACTCAG